>CAZTFD010000228.1:0-2450 GCA_964612225.1 uncultured Thermoplasmata archaeon
ATGAATCGAACTTCACCTTCTTGCCGTACTCGGAGAGCCTCCGGTCCGAGACCTGTTTGGCGGATGACGCTAGGCTGTGCTCCTCGTCAAGGGTCTCACCGTTCCTGATCTTCTCGAGTCTGGCAGCGATTTCCTTCGGGTCCTTGGGGAAGAGAGCGGCCTTCCTGACCTTCCCCTCATCGCACAGGAACGAGCCGAACCATTTGGTGACTAGGATCATCGCGCTCTGTATCCTGAACCCGGATAAAAAGGCTACCGGGACTCCGTGTGTGCTCTCTCACACGCTCAGGAAGCAATGTGCCGTTGGGGTTGGACGACTTGAATAAAGATGTAGCACCCAAAAGTGACGGCCCCTCAATCATCGTCTTATGAGATCCCCAAACTCTCCGGGTCTCAGTATCCCTTTCTCGGTGATGAACCCCTTGACATAGCGGGCCGGGGTCACGTCGAACGCCGGATTCAGAGCCCTTGAGTCTTTAGGAGCTATCCTGCAATTGCCCACCTGCAAGACCTCGTCCTCAGACCGCTCCTCTATCACGATCTCCTTCCCCGTCTTGATCTTGGGATCGAACGTGCTTATGGGAGCTGCAACGTAGAACGGGACCCAGTTCTCCTTCGCGAGCACGGCCTTGCTGTATGTTCCTATCTTGTTCGCGAAGTCTCCGTTCTTGGCGATCCTGTCGGCTCCAACGATTACGAGATCGACCGAGCTCTTCATGAAATGCCCTGCGGCGTTGTCCGAGATGATGGCATAGTCTATGCCCTCGTTCCCTAGCTCCCACGCAGTGAGTTTCGCCCCCTGGAGCCTGGGCCTAGTCTCGTCCACATATACGAATATGCTCTTTCCCTGCCTGTGCGCCACCCTCATAGGAGCCAGGGCGGTCCCGAAATCAACGGTCGCAAGCGCGCCCGCGTTGCAGTGCGTGAGGATCCTGTAGCCATCCTTGATGAGCTTGGCGCCGTTCTCCCCGATCTTCCGGCACATCTCAACGATGTCATCGGCATATGCTTCCGCGACCTCCACAAGATCCTCGTCGCATTTCGACAGCATCATGTTGACGCCGTAGGAGAGGTCGTGCGCGGTCGGACGGGTCTTAACCAATGTGATTGAGGCCTTTGTTAGGTTCTCCTTCCTGAGCCAAGCGAGCGCCATACCGTAAGCACCAGCAGCTCCGATCGAGGGGGCGCCCCTGATGGTCATGTCTGAGATTGCATCCGCCATTTCAGCAACGGTTCTTATCGTGACGATCTTGAGATTGCCCGGGAGTAGACGCTGGTCTATCGCCTTCACGACGCCCTTCTCCATCCAGAGAGCTCTGATGTCGCTCTTGCCCTTGGCGGTCTTAACAAGCATCCTTGATCGACCCCATGAATGAGATTGAGTTGATAAAAGAATGGGGTCGGCTCTGCTCCAAAAGAATATTAAACCAATCGGGCATTCATCAGCCTGCTCAGATCGGGCCCATGGTCTAGCGGTTATGACGGCGCTCTCACACAGCGCAGATCACCGGTTCAAATCCGGTTGGGCCCACATCTCTTCTCTTCGGCCAGACATAGAAACAGGTCGCCGTGCCTGGAATTCGTGACTCGACTTATATAGGTCGACATCGTTCGCCAATATTGGGTGCGTTTGCATGGATGAACCAAAAGAATCACCTAAGCAATGGGACTGGCCGGAACACTCTCACCCTGAGGTTTGGTCAACACCAGGTTTCGGATGGAGAGTAGCAGCAACCATATTGATAGTGATCGGATGGGTGAGCTTCGTTATCCTGTGGCTGTTCTTCTACGCGGGCGATTACGACATCTTCCAGAATCTGGCAATCGTGATCGTTTCCGTGCTTGTGGGAGTGGGCGTGCTCGCCGCGATGTGGGCGCCGTGGGGGATGAGGATGGCAAAGCGCGCCGGAGTGATGCAGCCGTCGCAGCTCAAGAAGCCGATCCTCATGACGGTGATATCCATTGTCTCGGGAATCGGATGGCTGGTGTTCCTCATAATCTGGCTGTTCTACTACGCGAGTGACTACGACGGCTACCAGAACCTCGCCGTGTTCATTCTGTCCCTGCTAGTGATTGGGATTGTGAACGGTGGCGGTTGGGCGCTAACGGGCATGATGAAGCAACGCAGATTCTGAAGGAGTTGCGCGCCACTCAAGGATCTCAGCGTCGTCATCGTGAATTGAACAACGGGCCACTATTGGCACGGCGGCGACAAGCACTATCACAGAGGTCAACGCCAGTGTGGATCCCGTGAGGAACATTACTGATAATGAAATCATTGAGGACGCTTAGGACCGTGTTTGATCCTGAAGAAGAGCAGCACCGCGATGACCGCAACAAGTATGATCAGCAACGAGTAGCAGATGGCGTCTCCAAGCGGGCCCTGTTCCCAAGGCTGCACTTTCTGGAGCAGCGTGTGGTTGTTATCGATGTAGACGTTGTTGTCTCTC
>CAZTFD010000229.1:0-2448 GCA_964612225.1 uncultured Thermoplasmata archaeon
CCGGGGCGCTTTCATTCATCCCAGGGGACATCCTCTGGATGCTGATCAACCTACTCTACTGGGTATTCTGGGCGAACCTCGTGGTCGGCCTTACGAACACCCTCCCGGCGATACCATTCGACGGAGGCTATGTTCTCCGGGACTCGCTGCGAGGGTTCGCCCGCTGGCGGGAGCTCAGACTGACTGGCCTTGACAGGGCGATCGGTAGGAAACCGGTGACGGAGGCGCAGGTGGATACTCTCATGTGGTTCATCTCGGGCATGGTAATCATCGTGGTTATCTACATCTTCCTGGCAGGGGTCTGGGGTAGCTTCTAGGAGTGACAGGCAAACCTACGATGTTCGGCAATGGGTTATTCCAGCTAGACGGCCAATACAAGAACAACAAGATGACAGAGGTGAGAACATGGTCAAGAGGAAGATCATCGAGATTGACGACGACAAGTGCAATGGATGTGGTTCCTGCGTCACCAAGTGTGCTGAGGGAGCGCTCCAGATCATTGATGGCAAGGCCAAAGTGGTCAACGAGGTGTTCTGCGACGGCCTGGGCGCATGCATAGGCGAGTGCCCGGAGGGCGCGCTCAAGATAATCGAGCGGGACGCCCCGGAGTTCGATGAGGAAGCTGTGAAGGAACACATCGATCATGGGAAGGCGCACAAGAAGGAGCCGATCGGGCTGGAACCGTGCGGATGCCCGTCCCACAACCCCATGGTGCTCACTGCTGGAGGCGCCAAGGGAGGACTAGGAAAGCATCACGGCCACGCGGGCGAGGAACTGCCTCCTGAGCTGACCAACTGGCCCGTCCAGTGGAGGCTGGTGACCCCGTCCATGCCGTTCTTCAAGGGGGCAGATGTACTCCTGGCGGCTGACTGCGTGCCGTTCGCGCTCAGGGACTTCCACGGCAAGTTCCTCAAGGGAAGACCGGTCATCATCGGCTGCCCGAAGCTCGACGACCAGAGCGCGTACCTGGACAAGCTCACCGACATATTCAGGGACGCCACCCCAAAGAGCGTCAACATCGTGCACATGGAGGTCCCGTGCTGCCACGGGCTCCAGAAGATCGTCGACGAGGCCGTGAGAAGGTCAGGGAAGGACATCCCGGTCAAGACAACAGTCGTCGGGATTAAGGGCGAAATACTTAGGGCCGGATGAGCACATCCCGTGGATAGGCTATTGAACCGGAAAACCATACGCCGCATCGATGCCGCTGGACATAACATGGACGAGACGGGCGATGCGGCTGCCGCCAGAGGTTCGGGCGGAACTCGCGCTCATGCTCGACACGCTCCACCCGCACTTCCCAGAGATCAAGAGTGCGATGAAGATCGGCATCACGCGGTTCTATGATGGATTAGTCTTCCAGTCGAATTCCGGCAAGGTGAAGCTCATGGTCGATGTCCACAAGTCCAGGAAGGACGGATGGAAATACCCGACCTACTGGACCCTGGCTCACGAGTTCATGCACTTGGTCCAGTTCAACGACGACAGCATTCCCGGTGGAGAGCGGGCAATCGACATCTACGCGCTGGCCAGGACCCCTCCGGGACTGATCGACGACTCCCCCAGCTATCTTGTCGTCCCAGACGATATCAGAGATTGCTGGAGCGTGAAGCACGCGGAACTCGCAAAGGCGCTCGCCCATGAGGCTTTGAGGAGAAGGCGGGAAGGACTCAGACGATATGCGGTATGGTGGGAGGACGAGTTCGAGAGGAAGGCTCAATCGGGCAACTAGGGATTCATATAGTCAGCATCATCTCTGAAATGGATAAACGACCGGATGCGAACGCGGAGCTCATAGCGACTTCAGAAAATTCTTCACGGAGTCCTCGAACCGGATCGTCTCTATCTCCAGCTTCGTCCTCCTGCCCAACCGGCAAGCGGTGAGAGACACATGTCCGTCGGCACCGTCTAGGCAGATCCCGTTCTTGTCCCTCGATGTGATTGCCAGGCCCAATGAGCGCTCAGCGAAATGCTTGGAGGCCAGGTCGACAATCTCGTCTGGAGACAGGTCTGAAGTCGATGAGTACTTCACCATCGTTCCCTCCGTGTCACGAGATAGAAACGCATACCATAGATGTTTCGACTGAAGGGACGGACGCCCCTCAAGACTTCTTCTCCGAAGACGCCTCAAGATCAGGATTCATGCCCAACAGCATTTCCTGGCTCCTCCGGAGATAGTTGGCCCCCAACACTCCCAAGGAGGCAAGTGCTATGCCGACTCCGACGAGTGCGTAGAATGCTGTGAACAACCTAGACGCATCCGTCGTTGGTACGAGGTCCCCGTACCCGACCGTCGTGATCGTGCACGCCGAGAAGTAGAAGGACGATATCCAGCTCCAGCCCTCCAGATAATGGTACACGACCGTTCCTATCACGACCAGTCCTGCCAAAGCAGACACCGCCACGATCACCTGCATCCTGAGGTTGGTCCAGCCGAATATGTTAGAT
>CAZTFD010000230.1:0-2448 GCA_964612225.1 uncultured Thermoplasmata archaeon
CAAATCCGATAGAGTATCCACCCAATGCGATTAATGATACTGAGGATAGTCTGTCAGACAGGTCAAGTGCGTCAGTGGCATACTCTGCGAACCCACGGCTAACCGACACAATCGTGTGTCCATCTTCACCCGAGCAAATCGACGACTGTGACTGATACATTGAGTATGGTGGATTGTCGTATGAACCCATCACATCGCTGTACGCCCAGCCTCCTTCGCAGGAGGTGATCACCGCCAGCCAGCAGTCTCGATCGTCACGCCTCTCCACTGCGATCTTGACGAGTCCTCCTTCGGTGGCACTGATTGAACATCTGAATTCATCAGTGTCAGACTCCGGTGCATACACAGGCTCGACTGCCCAACCTCCTGGGCCTCTAGTAGCCAACATCACGCCTCGTTTGTCTGGTTCGCCCACAGGATATCCCCAGTAACAGACAAGGACCGTGCCATCATCACTGATATCCATCGACACTGAATTGTAGGTGAGGTCCCAGTTGAAAAGGGTCGTGAGATTCCAGCTGCCATCGACTTCGGAGTAAACCCCCACGAACCCTTGGTTGTATCCAACTGCCACATGTGGCTGACCAGATGCATCAATCGCGATAGAGGTCATTCCGCGATTGGAGGCGAGAATATACTCTGGAGCATCTGGGTGATCCAGCAACAAAGTCTCTTCCCAAGTACCGTTCGTGTTGTTTGCGTAGACGAAGTCTCCTGACCGAACGAACGCGACATGTGCATTGCCAGATGCATCGATCGCCATCGAATGAGACCCTTCCAAGGCAACGCTGCTGATGACTGACCGGGCCCAGTCGTCCGAAACTTTCTCCGCATACACCAAGGTCCAGTTCAAGGATGAATACGCGGAATCCCCTCCTTCGACCATGTAACAGATGTGTGGATTCCCGGTACCATCGAATACGATAGGAGAGGCCCCAGAGATACAGTCGTCAACGACAGTGGAGTGCTCCCAGCCTTCATCCGTCAGCGCAGAGTGAATCAAGGAGCCGCTCACATAATAGGTCATGTGGAGCGTGCCTGCGTCATCGGCAGCTACATAGGGCCAGTACACTTCGCCGAATGTCTCATCAATCCTATCGATCTTCCACTCAACCTTCGCAGCGGAATACAACACAAAGGACGTGACAACAGCCACAATTACTACCAGCGCCACAATGCCAACCAGTGCACTCGATCTCATGCCTGTCCGCTTGTCAATTCCGTCGTGGCCCACCACCCAGAGATCCCTATTCTAGTAGGGCCGGAACAGTATATCTCCATTCCGATGCGAGATTGCGCTGCTACTATCCGACTTGACTCAAAGTCGAAAGGAATGATTGGAAATGGTTTGACCCAGGTACGAAATCCTGCTCGATCTTCTCTGGCTCCGGACATACTGGCTAGCTGGGGGTTCAATTCCCTCTGCCCCCACTCTTATGCATAGCCCGTGAAGTCATCCGTCCGAGAAATCAAGGGGTTTCTTGTACTGGGGGCGCCTGGCACAGATTGGATAAATGCACTCCGCAATCGGATTCTCAATTGTGCCTATTCTTCATCGATATCGCGCCGTTAGGGCAAGAGGGAATGCATACACCGCAACCGAAGCACTTCTCCTTGTCATACTTCAGGCGTCCGTTCACAATATTCCTCGCTTTGAAGTGGCATGTGCCTACACAGAGTCCACAGTCGTCGCACTTGTCGTCGTCTTGGGCTGCAATCATCTCGGACGAGATCAAATAATCGCTGAACCCGAATCTCTGCATCGCGGGGAAAGTATGGCAGCAGCACGAGCAGCAGCTGCAGATGTACTGCGGTTCCTTCCCGTTGATGTCGCTAAAAGCTGTATGGACGAGCCCCGCCTCATGCGCTCTCCTTATAGCGTCGAGGGCTTGCTCAAGTGAGACCTCTTTTCCCCGTCCTTTCTCGATTTGTTCGTCTGCTCCCTCGTTCATATAGATACAGACGTCGACTGGGGCGTTGCACGCCTTCGCAGTCAGTGATTGCGATCCTGTATGCTTTTCGCAGCAGCTTCTCGAAGTTGTCTAGAGATAGTATCATCTGCTTGCCCTCGACGGTGAAGTTGACGGTGATTGTCACGGCCTTCATCTCGGTGGTATACTTCCTCACTTCCTCCTCTGGCCAGAATTCCTTGTTAGGCATTGGTTCCTCGCAAAGTGATAATGCTGGTGGATATCAATCTTTTCAACACTCTTCCCGAAATCCCTAGATCGCTTCTTAGAATATTGCCATCAAGTTGAATTCAGTGCCGAGTGAATTCATTTCTTGAAAGGAAGTTACCTCTCGGTATAGAATGATTGAAAAGGGTTTGACCCCGGTGCGAAATTCCGCTTGATTTTCTCGGACTTCGGACATATTAGCTCAGCAGAGGTTCAAATCCCTCTGCCCCCACTCCTATCCATAGCCAGTGACAACTCCACCTCCGAGCAC
>CAZTFD010000231.1:0-2441 GCA_964612225.1 uncultured Thermoplasmata archaeon
GTGATGTTCCCAGGCCATGTGCGTTCGAGGAGATCGTCGGTGTGTACTCGGCCGCGGACGTGTTCGTGTTCCCCACGAGAGCGGAGAGCTACGGGAACGTGATGCTCGAGGCCGCCAGCTGCGGTTGCCCGCTGCTGATCAGGGACATACCAGTCTATGAGGAATGGGTCCATGACGGACAGCATTGTCTGAAGGCCAAGGATGACGAGGACTTCTCCAATAAGCTCAGCGCAATGATCGACGATGACGGTCTCCGTAAGAGACTTGTCGACGGGGCCGGTCAGTTGGCCAGCGAGCACGACATCGGAAAGACGGCATTGATGTTGAAGGAGCTCTATGAGTCGCTGTCTTCGGGAGGGGGAGCAGCACGTTCGACCTGATGACGGTTGGAAGAGACATCATAGACCTGTTCTCCGACTTGGGCGATGTGGGAATGCTCCTCGCCATGATGGTGATCATCTGGGTGGACGGCACCGCGTTTCCGACGTTGCCAGAGGCGTGGATGGTGTTCATCTTCGGTGCACACCCTGATTCATTCATGTGGGGATTCAGCCTCGTCATGGTCGCCACTGTCGCCAGCCTTGCCGGCAACTTCACTCTGTATTCCCTCGTGAAAGTGGCCAAGCTCCCGAGCTGGATCCAGAAGGGCATGAGGAAATACACCGACTTCCTGATATTGAAGGACGAGCGACTACTGATTCTCAACAGATTCGCCCCGCTTGTCCCGTACACAGGAGCGTTCATAGCGGTTTGTAACTGGAACGTGAAGAAGTCCGCCGTCTATCTATTCGTAAGCGCCCTCGCGAAGTTCTCAGCCTACACCATCATCTTCTGGCTGAGCTACGGCAACCTCAAGGACGAGGTCGCACCATGGATATCCCTTGGGATAGTGGTGATCGTCATCTCGGCAAGCATCATAGCGTCGTTCATCTACAAGAGACGAAGCAAGACGAGGGGTGAGCCAGCACGATCTCAGTAGTGATCCCGACATACAACGAGAAGGACAATCTCGATGATCTCGTCCGCAGGATCACGGATGCGTGCACGGCCGCTGGCATAGATCCCGAGATAGTCATAGTCGATGACAACAGCCCGGATGGGACTGGGGACCGCGCCGAGGAACTGGCCAAGACTTACAGAATCAAGGTCATCCACAGGACCGGCAAGTTGGGCCTGTCATCCGCCGTCATAGAAGGATTCGGGGCCTCGTCCGGCTCCATATACGTCGTAATGGACGCCGATTTGAGCCATCCGCCGGAGAAGATTCCGGACATGATCAAGGAGATTCAAGAAGGAAGAGCGGAGGTCGTGGTAGGCAGCCGATACATCGAAGGAGGAAGTATCGAGAACTGGCCCTTCTATCGGAAGCTCATCTCCAAAGGGGCCACGCTTATTGCCAGAGGGCTGACCAAGGTGAAGGACCCGATGTCCGGCTTCTTCGCCTTGAGGAAGGAGGTCCTGGACGGCGTGGAGCTCAACCCCATCGGCTACAAGATCGGCCTCGAGATACTCGTGAAGGGCAAGTACTCGAAAGTGGTCGAGGTCCCGATACGCTTCGCGAACAGGAAAACGGGGAGTAGCAAGCTCGGCGGCTCGGAGATGCTGAAGTATGTCGACCATGTCTCAATGCTATACGAGCATCGTAGGTTCTGGCTGGGGAAGTACCTCAAGTTCGCGTTCATAGGCGGCATAGGCGCTATCATCAACCTGACGGTATTCTGGGCGGCGCACGAGATATTCTTCATAATCCCGTTCTGGGCAATCGCGATAGCATTCGTCGTCGCGGACACGAACAACTACATCTGGAACAGACTATGGACCTTCAAGTCGAAAGGACAGATCAAGTTCCAGTACCCTCAATTCCTTGTCGTGAGCATCATCGGCCTTGCCCTGAACGAGTTGCTCTTCGATGTGATCGTGTACGACATCTTGCCAGGGCTGAACGTCACGACCGACAAGGCCAGTGTGCTCCTCGTAGTAGTCCAGGCGGCCTGCATCCTGATCGTCAGCATATTCAATTTCCTGGCGAATTCTGCATGGACCTTCAGACATGACATCAGTCGTGGTCGGAAGGCCGCATAGGATCAGATCGTCCAGCTTTCCGTGGGGATGTCATAGAGCTCAATTATGTCGCTCCTGACGAACACCATCGGCACCTGGTCGTTCTCGTAGGTTTCTACAGCCGATATGGACCACTCGCCCATGAACGCGGCCGACACCTTGTCGTAGTCGTGCTCCTCTAAGAAGGGTGCAAGGCCGTCCATGTCGCTCTCGAAGAATCGATAGCAGAGCACGAAGACGGACACATTGTACTCTACGACGGCGGATTCGACCTCTGAGACGGTTAGCTCCGGGTACACGCGCGTGCCCACGTTGACCAGGTCGGGAGGCGTGAGCCTCTCGGCGTAGGAGGTTATCAGCGGGTCGCCGCTGATGATCCA
>CAZTFD010000232.1:0-2411 GCA_964612225.1 uncultured Thermoplasmata archaeon
ATCGGCTCCGCGGGCGATGCGGGCGGGTCGTCTGGTGGCGGAGGAGGCTCGGGGAGATCATTCGATTCTCCAACCGATTGTCCCCTCTCTTCGACCTCTTCCACATGTTTGTCCGGAACCTGTGTTTTGACATCTATTCCCGAGGAGGATATCTTCATCATTCGAAGCCGGTGGTCATGGGAAGATCCTCTGAATTTTTCCACCGTGATGCCCCTCATCATTCCTCTTCCGTCGAACCACTTGTGGAGCCTGATCTCGCCTCTGGCCACGTGCACCTCTATGTCCGGTTTCGATATCTCGGGCAGTTGCACCGTGAGGATGGCCGTTACGCCCAAATCGGAAAGCAACCTGAAGAACGAAATCAGAGTGGTGTTCTCTTCGCTCGTCCTGATGTAGAAGTATCTGAGGGATGTGAGCGAATCGACAACGATCCTCGAGTACTTCCTCGCCCTCATCTCTTGCTTCAGGATCTCTTGGAGAGTGCTTATGGTCACATCGACGGGGTTCTTCTCAGATGTCTGCCTTATCCCGGGGCCGATGTCTGCGAAATACACGACCTTTCGCTCAGTGGAAACGTCCCGGACGGGCGTCTTGTCGTAGTTCATCACGTCTGGCGTGGCATCGAACACCTGGATCCTGCCTATGTCCCAGCCAAGCGCGCCCATGTTCTGCTTGACCTCGTTCGGAGGTTCGTCGATCGAGACATAGACTACCCTCTCACCGCTCCTAGCTCCTTCCAAAAGGAACTGCATCGCCAGAGTGGTCTTGCCGGTCCCCGAGGTGCCTGAGACGACGTAGGCCCGTCCTGGTATGAGGCCGCCCTCCAGCATGTCGTCAAGTCCAGGGACCCCTGTCTTGACCTTTTCCTTGATCATCGTACGCCTCTGGTCTCTAAGAAGAACCTGCGCTGACTACATCGTCTGGATTCCAATTGGTTGCCCTTATAACTTTCCTTGATATTCCCTGACAACGGATTGAGCGCCGGATAGACTAGGTTGCGACAATTCACACGAGGTCTTTGACGGTTGCAATCCAGGGCTCGACCACATTCCAGATTCTCATAACCTTATTATACGCGCAATCGTTTCTATCAATCGATGCCAGTCATCAACTTCAGTTACTCCGACTTGTGCGAACTGATGGGCCGAGATGTTCCCAAGCAGGTCATTCGCGACAGGCTGCCTATGATAGGCGCTGATATGAAATCCCTTGAGGATTCGTCCGACGACGCCTCGTTCGAGTTCTTCCCCGACAGGCCAGATCTATACTCAGTAGAAGGCATTGCTAGAGCCATGAGGGCCTTCCTCGGATTCGAGCCTGGGCTGAGGTCCTATGCCGTCGGAGAGTCCGGTGTGGACCTACATGTGGACCCCTCCGTCAATGAGGTCAGACCGTACATATGGTCCGCGCTGGTGGAGGGAAACGATATCACCGACCCCCTGATACGGTCTATGATGGACCTTCAGGAGAAGCTGCATCTGACCTTGGGACGAAACAGACGCAAGGTGGCGATCGGCATACACGATTTTCGGATGGTCAAGCCACCCTTCACATACAAGGCGGTACTTCCTGACGAGATTTCCTTCGTGCCGCTTCAGGGCTCGAAGAAGATGACGCCGGCTCAGATTCTGAAGGAGCACGAGAAAGGAATGGCATATGCGTTCGTTCTTGAGGGGAAGATGCGGTATCCCGTGATAGTCGACAAGGAGGGTGAGGTCCTCTCATTCCCTCCCATCATCAACGGTGTGGCGACTGCAATCACAGAAGACACGAAGGATATTTTCGTCGACTGTACGGGCACGGATCTGAACGCCGTCACTTACGCGGTGAACATACTCACCACGGCTCTTGCCGAGCGCGGGGGGAGGATCAAGACGGTCAGGATACACCAGGATGGCAAGTCTGCGGTCGCTCCGGATCTGAAACCAAGTGAGATGGCACTCGACCCGAAGTACTCAAACCAGTGGAATGGCACGGCCATGAGCGATAACGAAACCGCGGAATGCCTGAAGCGCATGGGCTATGCGGCGAGCGTTGGTAAGGATGTCATCCGAGTGCTTGTTCCGAGGTACAGGGCGGACATCCTCCATCCGGTGGACCTTGCTGAGGACGTCGCGATCGGGCACGGCTTCGAGAGGTTCGGGAACATCCTGCCCATGCACGCCACCTTTGGCGTCGAGGATACGATGATCGCGTTCTCGAAGTCTGTCAAGGAGATAATGCTCGGATTCGGCTACTTCGAGGTGGTCTCGCTCTCACTGTCCAATCCAAGAGACCAATACACATCGATGAACATGGAAGACGACAAGAAAGCTATCCGAGTGAGGAATCCAGTGAGCGAGGATCACGTCCTCGTGAGGACATCGCTGGTTCCGAGCCTGATGAACATCCTCAGAAAGAACAAGCACAGG
>CAZTFD010000233.1:0-2399 GCA_964612225.1 uncultured Thermoplasmata archaeon
GTTCGACGGGCGGAAGACGAGGAAGTACACAGAGGAGGACGTTCCGAGGCCGGTATCAGTGTACGGTTCCAGCAAGCTCTCAGGCGAGAGGGCAGTGTTGTCCACATTGCCTGAATCGGTGGTTGCCAGGCCAGCAGTGCTGTATGGGTGGAACCCGTTGGAGGACAAAGACAACTTCGTGACTTGGGTCCTCAAGAAGCTTAGGAAAGGTGAGAAGGTCACCATGTTCGAGGATCAGCGGATATCGCCTACTTTCGCAGACGACCTTGCGAAGACTCTGCTGGAATTGGCAGAGAGGGACGTTAGGGGCATATGGCATGTCTCGGGTCCTGACTGCCTGGACAGGCCGACATGCGGGCGAATGATCGCAAAGGCGTTCGATCTGGATGACAAGCTGATAGTGCCCGTACCTTCCTCCAGCGTGAGTCTGCCGGCCAAGAGGCCGAAGTACTCGTGCCTCGATGTGTCCAAGGTCGAGGATCTGCTTGGCAGGAAGATGATGTCGTTCGAGGACGGCCTTGATGCTATGAGGCGCGGGGAGCCGAAGGCCCGTTGAACGCAGACGCGCCCACATTTCATTTTGAGGGATAGTTCAATGTCATGCAGTCATATCGAGGGTCTGAGGTTGTTCTTGCTCGCCGACGCCAAGGCATCAACACGAACTCCTATTTGGGTCGCACGCCCTAGGACTTGTGCTTCCTTCGATGATTCTCACAGAAGACCAGGATCAGAGAGATCAATCCAAACGTAGCCCCCAAGATTTGGAATGATTGCAGCTCTGGAACGATCACGGTCTGCGTGGTGAGCGGATAGTTGTCATTGATGTGGGGTACGCCCCAGATCAAATACGGAAAATCGACAATTCCGTCATAGTTGCCGTCCGGCGTCTGCCAATCACCCCAGTAGTTGCCTTTGTCCGATGAGTTCCAGAAGTTGCCCGCATCGCTCATTGCCTGGATGTGTCCGGAGTCATAGATGTCCCTCGCGCCGTTGTTCCTCACGAACGTGTTGTTCCAGACCCTGTTGCCTGTGCCCTCGACGATCGACACACCGAAAGATGAATGGTCGAAGATTACGTTAGTCTCGATTTGGCTATTGTAGGTCCTGTAGAGGTAGACCCCCCACGAACCGAGAGAGAGTGAGCAGTTCCTCACCACAATGTCAGATGAATAAGCCACCTGGATACCGACCCTAACATTGGATATGGTCTGGTTCTCGATCACTGTGCCTGTGCAGCCTGCTAGGATGATCTGGCCAGCGCCTTCAGGCACATAGCCACCGAGGACCCTGCTGAGGTAATAGATCGGTTTACCGTTCACCGTGTTTGATGTATCGACGTAGTTCGATTCCCAGGACTGCTGCGGCAGCCCGTTGCTCTGGAGCGTGATCCCTCCGCCTAACATCTCGTTCCCCGACAACGTGTTCTCCTTGGAACTGATCATGATTCCATAATCGTTGTTGGCGATGTAGTTGTCAGTGACAGTGTTGCTGTCCCTGACCAGGTAAAGACCAGCGCTGTTCGCCTCGAGGATGTTTTGGGATATGATGCTCGATGCCGATGCTCTCATCCCCTCCACGACATTCTTCACGCAGGTGTTGTTCGTGAATGACCCGCCGTTGCAGTCATAGACGAAGATGCCGCGTCCCCTGTTGTCCGAACAGTTGTTACTATCTACCATATTGTCGTTGCTGTTCACCAGGCTGAGTCCGTCCCCTGTATGGGGCGACGCGTCGTTCCAGAACAGGTTCGACACCAGAGTGTTGTTCCGAACTAGGTTTTCATCCGAATAGGACAGATAGATGCCGTGGCCGTAGTTGCCTGAGCAGAGGTTGTCCACAATGGAGTTGTTCGATGAGTGACTGAGCACCATCCCGCAGCCTGGTTGAAAAACCGCTCGATGACCTTTACAAGAGTTGTTACTCACGATGGAATTGTTCACACCAGATAGTAAGATCCCTTCGGTTTTGGGGCCATTGTTGGTGCATACGCAATGGTCAATCGTGATAGACTCGCCGGTCGCTTGTATCCCTGAGCCTCCGTTCCCTACGCATTCGGCACCGTTGACTACATTGTTCGAGCCTTCCATGGCGATGCCATCTCCCACATTGTACAACGTGTGGCAGTCGGTGATCGTATTGTTGTCCGAGACAACGAGTTCGATTCCGGTGCCACTGTTGCCGGAGACGGTGCAGTCCGTCATTGTGACGTTGTCCGAGGATTCAAGCAGCATGCCGATCACATTTGTGGTGGCACGGCCACTCACGATGTCGATCTGGGAAGAGTCAAGGAGCCTGACGCCGTAGTTATTCGATGCGCATGTGTTGTTGCGCAGTACGATTCCTGTCGAGAGGGAGACCGTGATTCCATCCCACGCATTGGATGAGCATGTGGAGTTGTT
>CAZTFD010000234.1:0-2395 GCA_964612225.1 uncultured Thermoplasmata archaeon
AGATCACGATCACAGCGACGACCAAGATCGGAAAGGAAGACATCGAGAGGATGGTAAGCAAGGCCGATTCCCAACTCAGATGGCAGGTCCCACTATCTGCCATACGATCAGTGACAAAACAAGAAGGGCGAACGCGAGCACTATCGAACCCACCACTTTGTCCTTCTGCTCCTTGGTGTACGTCCTGCCTGTCTTGCTTAGAACATAATCTATGGCATCCCTGAATATGTAGCCACCATCGAGAGGGACCGCAGGGAGCACGTTCGTCAGCCCGATCATCAAGTTCAGCCAGAATATCCAGTAGAGTGAGTTGGTGACGATCCAGAACGACGAGTCGGGCATCCATGAAAGGGCGCCAGACGGGTGGTACAGGTCCGTAACCGGCGACCTCAGAGGAGCGAGGTCGAGAAATGGCAGGGCTATCAGTCTCAGCCACGACCTAGAGAAGTCGTTCAGGTCGCTGTCACCCGTGAACGGGTTGGCCAAGATGTCCGAGTAGTAGCTCACATCATCGATTCGAAGGCCAAGCTCAAGGAATCCCCCTCCGAGGTAGGCTACGCCGCGGTAGCTCGGATCGTTGTTCGATGAGTCGTACTCTTGGTAGTAGTCCCATTTGTCAGATAGTGTTATCCGTGAGATGCTGGCGTTCTCGACGAATACGCCGGAGGGCGACTTGCTCAGCACAGTGATGTTCACGGTCTGCCCGGCGCGGGCAAGCGCCATAGCATCCGAAAGGGCAGTCATGTTGCCGATCTGCGTATCATTGATCGACACCAGAACCATGCCTGCCCTCAATCCGGTATCGTAGGCGGCGAATCCCTCGGCTGCGTAGGCCACGACCACGCCGTCGGCGAACTGGGTCGATCTCAACTCCCCTTTGAAGTAGTAGCCGATGCTGACGTTGGAACCTGGCGCATCGGACATTCGTGCGTTGAGATCAGCCCCGCTCCTTATGGGGATACCGTTCACCGATACGACTACGCAGCTAGGCGTCAGCCCCGCATACGATGCGGGGGAGTCTTCGACGACTCCGAGGGTCAGTGCTCCCTCCTGAGACGACTCGACAGAGGACATCATCACTCCCGAGAATATGGCCAACACGATCATCGCTAGGATTATATTGGTCGCCGGACCGACTGCAAACACCTTCGACCGCCTGCTTCGCGTCGTCGCTTGCAGCTCCTTTTCGTCAGGTTCCACGAATGCCCCGATCGGGATAACCATGAACACCAGGCCTATCGATTGGACCTTGACGTCTCCCACCCTGGTAAGAATGCCATGCGCGAACTCGTGTACCACGATGGCGATCACAAGCGCTAGGACTCCGTACCCGAGAGGGATCACGGGGTTGATGCCAGGGATTCCGAGGATCAGCTCAGGTGATGGGGCGTTCTGGATCTGAGGAACGATGGTGGCCTCCCACAGGAGAAGCAGCATGATGATCAACATCGAACATGCGCAAATCCAGAGGGCCACCTTGCCATAGAAGTCCCAGAAACGTCTTCTGGAGGCCAGTCTCTCGATGAGACTCCTGCCTCTGCGGGTCTTCCACAGGATCATTGGCCCCATAAGGCTCATGCTGTGTCTCTCAAACCATTTCTTCCTGTTGAGGAAATAGACGATACCCACATACGCCAAGAATATGATGAGTGCGATCAGGTAACCGTTCATCTGGACAGACTCGCGCTCAGCCCATATCGCTTCCGCTATTAATGGCTTTCATTGTCCCTAGACGGGTTCCCAGGGGTCGAGTCACCGGAGGACATCTTGTGTCTCGACCATTCCTCGTCCGAGACCTGGTCGTAGACGTCCGCCGCCTCGTCCTTCGTCTCCAGACCCTCATCATCGATCTGCGCAAGCCTGATGATCTGGTCCTTCTTGAGTATCCAGTAGTGGATTCTCCAGAGTTTGCCCTTCTTGAGCAAGACCTCCTCCTGCGTGGATGTTAGGAGTCCTTCCTCTTCCAACATGTAGAATACGTCACGATCCTCGGACGTGAGGCGGTTGTCTATGACTTCATCTGTGTATCCGAAGAAGCTCATGAGATAGTCGGCAAGGTTCTTGATCTCGCCGTCGGACATGCCTTTCTTGCCAACGGTTCTCTTAAGAGCCTTCTCAACCTGTTGCATCGTTACAACAGTCATCCCAATCCCGGAAAGGCAACTGTATTCACAGCTAAAAACATGTCGAAGATGCGGCCCAAGGACTCATCCCAACTCCTCACCAGCGGGAAGTAGTCTAGCACCTTCTTGTGCCAGTGTGTCGAGGATCACCTTGGCCCATTTCAGCTTGCGGAGCTTCACATCTCTGCTCTTCCCCTCCTTGTCCGAAGGGTGCTCGAAATCGAATCCCGCCAGAAAAAGTCTCCTCGCGCCTAGCTCTGTGGCTATGCAGG
>CAZTFD010000235.1:0-2392 GCA_964612225.1 uncultured Thermoplasmata archaeon
TGGTAAGGGCGGGCATCTCGCGCCAAAGAACGCTAGTCCTGATATAATCCTTTCCAGACGAGTGCTTTCGAGAAAGCGTTATGTCGCGCCTGAACAGTCAGGTGTCTATGAAGCTCATAGTGACTTCCGCGGAGGACAACGCTTCTATGAATATCCGCGCGAGGCTGCTCGAGCGCGGGGCCTGGATTGAGAACGGAGTCTTCGAGAACCAACCCGTGCTTATGACAGGCGATTTCGTCATGGTCCAAGTCTCGAAAATCCATCTGGAGGAGGATCTCGTTGACGAGAGGGCCGCGCATGCGCTTGGCGAACCGGTAGAGGTCGTCATATTCGCCTCCCGACACCGGTCGGAGAAAAGGATACCCACTCTTACGGTGCATCCTATCGGAAACTACTCGTCAGCTGATTTCGGTGGGAAGCCAGGTACCCTGTGCCCTACCGCTCCGAACCTGATGACTTCCGCGTTGAGGAACCTGAGCAGAAACGCAGAAGGACTGGACTGGGACGTCTCATTCGAGACGACTCACCACGGGCCACTAGTCAACTCTCCCGCGTTCTACATAGAGATTGGCAGCTACGAGGAGCTCTGGGACAGAAAGGATGCCGCCGAGGCCATAGCGAAGTCGATACTCGAAATCAAGGACGAAGGGAATCCTGTTGTAGTCTGCGTCGGAGGAGGGCACTATGCTCCTAGGTTCACCGAGGTCGCACTCAAGAGGAAGGTTGCGATCGGGCACATGGCTGCTAACTACGCCCTCGAGACCCTGTCTTCTGAGATAATCTTGCAGATGTCGGCGAAGAGCGGCGGCGCAAATAAGGTGTACTTCCACAGAAAGGGCATGCCGAAACCGGCCTACAGAGGACTCAGGGAACGGTTCGCGTCATGTGGCATCGCAGAGATAAGCAGCGAAGATCTGGAACAGAGATAGGAAGCGGACTGCTCAATCACAATCGGGCACACCAAACGCCAGCAGCGGCGAACGATTATATACTCTGAATGAATAAGAATCCTATTCGGAGGAGGGGGAAATGCGACTCATTCGAGCCTACCATGAGCTGCTGCTGCCATTGACGGTCGTGCTTGCGATTAGTTTTGTGCTGGTGTGCCCTGCAAAGGCTGGAAGTTGGACCTCCTCGGGTGTATCCTATCAAGAATTGCCGGACACCCTGAGAATCGGCTTCCTCCAGCAGATAGACAGCCTCAACCCGTATCTGGGGCTGAACGACGCCTCCTACATATTCTACGGTCTGATATACGACATGCTCCAGTCAGTCGACGAGGACATGAAGTCGGTACCGAACCTCGCTTTGGAATCCAAAATAGTAGACGTAGCAGGAGCACCACACGGGTCCGTCTGGGAATACGACCTGACACACAATGCGACTTGGCACGATGGTCAGCCATTCGGGGCTGCCGACGTAGCATGGAACATCAACCTCAACTGTTTGGGCTCGAACTACTCAGACATGTGGGCGTATCAGCCGTATACATTCTTTGCCAAATACGCAGAGGTCATAGACTCGGACACTGTGAGGGTGACCTACTACGATAGATCCAACGGATCCCTCATCCCTTGTGCATATGGGGATTTCTTACCAATCCACATGCTTCCGAGTCATCTTCTTAGCACGTACTCGACAAGCTTCCTGTCATTCCAGTGGCTGGGTTATTTCACGGGAACCTCTCCACCGATAGTAGGAACTGGGCCGTTCATGGTGACTCCCTCGATTGCAGAGGAGTTCCTAGCTGGGTCGCAGATAACCCTCGTGAGAAACCCAGACTACCATGCACTGCCTGACAGAGGAGAGATCATTCACTTCCAGAATCTCGTCATGAAGTTCTACGACGACGCGACCGCAATGAAAATCGCGCTCGAGCAGAAGCGGCTCGATATCGCGCAGTTCCCGCAGAACACATTCAAATCGATTGAGCATGACATCGCAGCTGGAAGTTTGCAGAATGTCAAAACCTACAGCGGCTTGAAGTGCACACAATACTGGACTGAGATCGGATTTAACATGAATAACGCGGGACCGAACAAGTGGAGGCTCGACCCCGAAGCTAGACACGCACTCGCCCAGGCGGTCAACAAGAGCTACATCGTCAACAATTTCTACTATGGGTGCGGCGGGGAGGGAACTGGTCATGGTCGGCGGGGAGGTTGGCGTCGCCGTCGGCGCGTTGCGGGAGGCGCTGCTTGATACGGTGCAGCGGCCGCCCTCGAAGGCCAGGGTGACGGAGAAGGTGCCATCCAGCCCGATCCCCGGCTCGACGTTGTTGAAGTCCGCCTGCCAGGGGCCGCTGGCGCCGCTCCCAAGCCCAATGGACGAGCCGGCCGAGGTCGGGCTGTTGTAGTCGTCACCGCCGTAGAAGGTCCACCCGAGGAAGCTC
>CAZTFD010000236.1:0-2389 GCA_964612225.1 uncultured Thermoplasmata archaeon
GCTCTCCGACAAAGATCCAATCGTGGGCAACATCACACTCCAGCCGGGGCCCGCAGGTGTCGACACCTACCTGAGGGAGGACAACTCGAACACGAACTACGGCGATGCCGCGACCATCAACCTGGACTCAGAGAACACGCGGCAACTGAGGCTGGCAATGTGGTTCGACCTATCTACCGTGCCATCCAACGCCATCATATACAACGCCACACTCTGGCTCTCCCTCAGGAGCGGCAAGGACCCCGTGGTCACGTTCAACATATTCTCGCTTACGACCAGCTTTGTGGAGACCGAAGCATCCTGGGACTTCTATGATGCCGGCCGAGGATGGAGCCTGGCAGGCGGCGACTACGACCCGTTCTCATTCTACGAGGGCTCCGTGGAGAACGTCCAGGGCTGGCACACAATGGACGTTTCGAGGCTCGTTGACCTCTGGGTCAGGGGACTGCTCGCGAACGACGGCCTCTTGATCGTGCCCGTCGGCGCGCCAGGAGACGCTCTGAAATCATTCGTATCATCTGACGATGATGGCCGAGCGGACCAATGGCCTAAGCTCGTGATCGACTATTCCATCCCCGTCGCACCCGGGCTCTACGAGTCGAGCGCGCTCGGTCCAGGGACCAACGAATTGTTCACGTTGATGAGCTGGACGAACTCGACCCTCTCCAGGGCGTCGGATGAGTTCAATGGCTCGACGCTCAACACGAGATGGAGCTGGCTCAACGACCCGGCAGCCGGGTCCGGCGCCTGGGACATCGGCCAGACTGCGCCCGGATGGCTACACATGACAGGCGAAGGGCTTCACGACCTCAAGGACATGGGAGCGAACTTCCTCTATCAGAACATCACGGGCTCTTTCAACGCGTCAACAAGGATCACCACGAATTTCTCTGCCGCCGCGATGGGCGCGGGAATCTTCTTGGTCGATGACAACCGAAGCTGGATAGCGCTCTCTCTCTCGGGCACCGGGAACAACGCGAAGATCGTCGGCGAGGTAAGCGAGGGCGGAGCCCGCAGCAACCTAGGAACTGTCACTTGGTCCAACCAGGTCTCCGCGCATCTGGGCATGGAGCGCAATGGCGATTCGATCCAGATGTTCTGCAGCGCGGACGGGGTATCATGGACACTTGTATACAACTACACTCCGAGCATGCCATTGATGAACAGGCTAATGCTCGGGGCAGTGGTCTTCTCAGGCACTTCATCGACGAACCCCATTGCGGAATGGGATTACTTCAGGATCGACCCCTTCGGGAGCCCCGCATTTACGGAGATGAGGGCAAGAGTCGGCAACTCGACCACGCCCGGAGACGCCTCCTGGGAAAGCTGGGGAACAACGCTGTCGCCCTGTACCGGGGTCGTGATCGGCAAGACGGCGAGATATCTGCAGTACATGTTGGTCCTCACCAGCTCGCAGGATTGGATCACGCCGATCTTCTCAGGGATGACGGTCAACTATGAGAGGTACGCCCCCTTCGGGACGATAGTGACACAGGACCAGACGATCTTCAATCTCAGGGAATGGATCACGGTAACCACCGATGAGAACGGGATGGGAGGCTCCATCCAGTACTCCTACTCGACCGAGCACGGCGCTTATTGGTATCCTCTGGGGAGCGGAGGATCGTATGACATCTCGTTCCTCTCGAACAAATCGATGATGATCCGAATCGACATCTCCACGCCGGACACGCGCATCACGCCTCTCATCGACCTGGTGAACGTGTCCTACTCCATCACGCCGAGCTCGTTCTACATAGAACCTGCGGTCACGGTCGTTATGGCCGGGCAACCGTTCCAGTTCGACATCTACGCCAAGGATGAGACCAATACCACTATGATCGGCTGGGCGGGCACCGTCCAGCTCCACGCGCTTGACGCGACCGGGACGATGGACGCGAGCTCTGAGCTATCAGACACGACGGCACACATCAGCGTGAACGGGTTTGTGACCAAGCTTGGGGAGACTTATGACTCCGTCGAGACCATCAGGATAATGGCCTTCGCAGAGGGAGCGTCCGGAATCAGCCCGCCAATAACAGTGATTCCAGCATCCGTATCCTACATAGTCATAGAACCTCTGGCCGATCATCTGCCTGAGTTCGGGAACCAGAACTACTCGGCCACCGCCTACGACGGATTCGGGAATGAGGTCTCTGATGCTCCGATCAGCTGGACGGCTGACCCTGCAATAGGCACCCTGAATGTGACCGATGGGAAGTTGGTGCAGCTGTCCACGGGCGTCGGGGAGCAGGAGGGGTATCTGACGGCATCCGCGGCCAACATATCCAGCAGTCTCTTCATTCATGTCCTTTCGCCGACCTTCGCGCCCGTGTTCTCAGGTTCCATCCCAGACCAGGTGAAGCTCGAGGATTTCGGTTCGTGGACG
>CAZTFD010000237.1:0-606 GCA_964612225.1 uncultured Thermoplasmata archaeon
GCATCAAAACGATGACAGCAAGGGAGGCGATCGTGCCACCTACTGCGATGACTGATGACGCGGACGCCTTCCTCACGACTCTAGCGAACCTCCAGGCGCTATTTCATTGTTCGCGTCGGCTGGTCGAGCGCAGAATGGGACGTTGGTACTGACCCCAGAAAGGTTTTAGAACCAGGTGGTCATCCCGCTGCCCGCGGGATTGGAGGTGGTCGCATGGCCGGGGATGAGAGCAAGGGACTGCACAGCGTAGTCATCACTTCGACAGCGGTCCTGATCGTCGCCATCATGCTTCTCTTCATGATAGTGCTCAGCCCGGAACTGTCTCCGATCGCCGCGATAGGGGACTGGGACGGGGACGGCTACTCAAACACGAGCGATGATTTCCCTCGCGATTCCCTGGAGTGGATCGACAGCGACGGGGACGGCATGGGAGACGACAGCGACAGGTTCCCCGACGACAGGAACCAGACCAGCGACTCGGACAACGACGGCGTCGGCGACGAGCTCGACTTCATGGACAACGGCAACGGCGCCATCAGGATAAGCCTGACCTCGTTCACATTCAAGGGCTACGAGGACAACTACTACAGGGGGAGATATGTCCCA
>CAZTFD010000237.1:616-2377 GCA_964612225.1 uncultured Thermoplasmata archaeon
TTCAGGCGAGATCTGGTCGCCTCCGGCGATCGGCGATATCGACAACAACGGCACCTATGACCTCACATACGCCAGCCCGGTGATCAACGGTTCAGTCGCCCTGACGGACTTTTTCAACGTCACGATTGACGTCCCAGAAAGCTCGACGACGATAAGGTTCACCATAATCGCATACGACGTCTGGGAGGTCAGCGCGAACCTCGTCACGGACTTCGAGATCATGGATTACTGGCCAATCGATGGCGCGAAGTCCGCCGTGCACACCGTGGACCTGCCGCACACACAGCAGTGGAGCTCGAGCGGCGTGGGCGACGGAGACACCCCGGACTGCGACCTCGCCTACGAACTGGACACGGTCGCTCTATGAGGGGTCAAGCGCACGAGATAAACAACGTATTTATCAGGGAACGCGCTTCCTCAGAATGAGCAGGTGTAATCTAGTCTGGTTAGGATTTTGGCCTTCCAGCTTCCCGACGATTGAAATATAAAAAGCGGAGAAGGACGAAAGCCAACGGCCGGGGTTCGAATCCCCGCACCTGCACTTTCGTACCTTTGAGTTTTCAGTTCAGCCTTCTCGCGATCGAGCAATAGTGACTAAGCCTCATCCTCTTCTTCCGCATGCACAGGGTGGTGCTCCATGGCGTACAGCTCGTCAAATTGCTTCGCCTCAGCAAGTGCCAGAGGTGGCAGCATGCAGCTTAGCCGGAAGTTGACGACCCGCTTGTGCACGGAGTAGTCAAAGTCCTCTTCGATGTTCACTGGGTCTTGCTTTGGTCTTCGTAGTCGAACCATTTTGTTCACCTATCCTGCTGCGATTTCCGCAATCTCACACGTTTCGGGTCCAGGTATCGCTTGCGCGTCGGCATGCAGACTCCGATCCATCTCACGCAGATCAGTCAGGAGCTGCGAGATGTCCAAGACATCTTCTCCAAGATCCGACATCTCGCTCACGAGATCGTCCAGATCCTGAAGCGTGTGGGTTTCGGCCCATTGGATCGCTTGTGCGTTTCGGACTGCTGACCTCCACGCCATCCTGTGCTTCATTGCATCCCATCCTAAGTGGTTTTGTCTGACGATTTGTCAGCTGATTCACCGTATAACGCTCGGTCATATTTATAGGTTGTTGGAATGACGCAAACACTCATCCAGGTTCGTCGGACCGGACGATTACCCGCGCGTGCAGAAATCTCTACAAGATTTCTGTGCTGGACCCGACCATTCCCAGAACGACTCATATCGTCCTCCTTGGACCTGCGTCCGACATTGCATGGTCATAATCCCTTGCAGGACCGGCCCCCACAATCAGCGTTGCTGGAAACTGTTTTATCAGAACAAGCATATTTAGACGCGAGACCAGAGGATGGGATGATTTGAGCCTGCTTGACGCCCTTTTGAACAAGGAGAAGAAGCTCCTCGAGAAGTCCAGGAAAGAGCTTGCGAAAGTGGACTCGCTCGAGAAAGCTGGAAAGCACAAAGAGGCTCATGATGAGCTGAAGAAGATCCACGGCATGCTCCAGGAGGGGGTGCTCTGGATTGGCAAGATGAGGCTCGACTTCTCCCCGGTCTT
Organism: uncultured Thermoplasmata archaeon; assembly: GCA_964612225.1. Lineage (GTDB taxonomy): Archaea > Thermoplasmatota > Thermoplasmata > UBA10834 > UBA10834 > COMBO-56-21. The sequence goes on from CAZTFD010000237.1 coordinate 2,184, forward strand.
CGCCGAGGTCGCTGGCAGGTACCTGCTCTACGAGGAAGCGCAGCTGGCCCAGGACGTCGCCAAAAGAGCTCTTGAATACGACCCCAGGAACGCGTCCGCCCTTGGAATAGTGGGCAAGGCCTCACTCAGACTCGGCCAGCGAGAGGAGGCACTCGCCGCGCTGAAGCGAGCCGTGGACCTCGTGCCGGATTCCG
>CAZTFD010000238.1:0-2360 GCA_964612225.1 uncultured Thermoplasmata archaeon
CAGACAGTTGCATTCAGCAACATCGACTCCGGATGGGACTACGTGGCCCTTGGCCACTATCACGAGTTCAAGGAACTTGGCAAGATGATATGCTATTCAGGGTCTACGGAGCGGCTGAGCTTCGGCGAGGCAGGGCAGAAGAAGGGGATTGTCGAGGTCGACTTGGACGCCCACAAGGTGACTTTTCACGAGCTCAAGGTCAGGGACATGCTTGACATGGATGTCCTGGACGCTGCGAACCTCACTTCATCCGAGATCCTTCGAGAAGCGAGGGACAGGATCAGCTCATCCTCGATCGACGAGAAGGTTGTTAGGCTGGTCATCAAGAACGTCGCCCCGGACGCATACCGCGCTCTCGACATGCCAGCCATACGCAAACTCGGTACGAGCGCGTTGCACTTCGACCTCAAAGTCGACAGGGTCGATGTCGCGGGCGGGAAGCAGATAGGGGACACCCAGATCGGGCTTCTAGCGGACGAGTTCAAGAAATACGTCATATCATTGGACATGGCCGACGACAAGAAGAATAGACTGTTGGAGATGGGCTTGCCCTACCTTATGAAGGGAGAGGAATGAGGATTTCCTACTTCGAGCTCAAGAACTATAGGCGGTTCAAGGAGCTCAAGCTCCAATTCCCAGACGGGATAATCGGCATCCTTGGCCTCAACGGCGTTGGTAAGACGACCGTGATCGAGGCGATCGCATGGGCGCTTTTCGGCAATGTGGATGAAGTCGTCAGGACCTCGAGGGAGAGCGTGCGGAGGTCGACCGCCGGCCAGAACGAAGTCTGTTCGGCCTTGCTCGAGTTCGAACTCGGGGGACAGGAATACCGGATCGTCCGCGAGATGAGCGGGAAGAGCCTTACGATGCGGGCGGACCTCTCGTGCAAGGAGAAGCGCCTCGCGGAGGGTGACAAACCGGTACGGAACATGGTCGAGAAGCTGCTAGGCATGGACCACAAGTCGTTCTTCACATCCGTCTTCGCAAGACAGAAGGAACTGAACGCGCTCCAGAACGTGGCTGCTGGCGAGAGGAAGAAAGTGGTCCTCAGGATGCTGAGGATCGATGGAGTCGATTCAGTCCTCACGCTGGTTCGCGCGGACAGGAAGGACGCGCTCTCCAGAATCGAGGGTGCGGAGAAGACCCTCGTGACAGAGGACGGCAGAGAGCGACAGAAGGTCCTGACTGAGAGGATACCGGAACTGAACAGCACCTTCGAGACAGCATCCAAGGAGCTTACGACGGCCGAAGAGAAGGAGAAACTGGCAACGGTCGAGTTCGAAGCTGTCAAGAAACGCAGGGACGAACTCAAGAAGGACGTGGATGCATACAATTCATCTGCGAGCGACCTGAAGGCGAAGCAGACACAGATAGGAGAGATGAGAAAGAGAGAGAAGAGCATCTCAACCAGGATCGCTGAGACGAACACGAAGCTCACTAGATTGCCGCAGCTCGAGAAGGAAGAGCAGAGGTGGCAGGAGGCCTCACAGAAGAAGGAGGCGCTTGATCGGGAGAAAGCCAAGTACGACAAGGCCCGGATGATACAACAGGAGATCTCCTCGGATGAGAAAGAAGAGGCACGCCGGCTGGAGGAGCTCGCCAAATCAAGACCAACGGCAGGCAGCCTCCAAGAAGTCGTGTCCAGAATAGACGAAGTGGAGAAGGCCAAGTCCGACTGCCAGGCCCAGGCCGCTCAAATCTCAGGACGCATCGGTGAGCTTAAAGCAGTGATGGCTGAGAGGCGAGAAGCGTCCAACAAAGACCAGAAGAAACTTGAGGAGATCAGGGCGGCCGGCAAGCAAGGACTATGTCCGACCTGTGAGCGCACGCTTGAGGAAGCTTACGAACTACTCGTGAACAAGTTGACAGGGAGCGCCTCAGACGCTCAGAAGGCCGCAGCTGAGGCCTCGACGTCAATCAATGGCCTTGAGGCAGAGAAGAAAGCCTTGGCTAGCAAGCTGGATGCCCTTGGGAAGAAGAGGCTCACCCTGGATCAGCAGCTCAAGAAGATGAATCAATTGGAGACCGCGGTCCAAGGAATGGAGTCTGAGCTGGGCAAGGTCAGGGTCAGGCTAGCTCAGAGGAAGAAGGCGCTCGCTGAGGTAGGCGAAATCAAGTTCTCGGACGCGGAGCACGAGAGGCTCGCGTCTGAGCATGCGAGGCTCAAGCAGGTCCACGATGAATTCCTGGAGCTCAGGAGCCTCAAAGCTCAGACCGAACACTACGCCCGCGACCTTGAGGATGCCCGGAACGCGATCGCCAAGGGAATCGGTGAGGAAGAGCAGTTCAAGAGCATAGTTGAGATGCTTGAACCTAAGAAGAACATGTATGAACTTACGATAAAGGAACTTGATGAGAAA
>CAZTFD010000239.1:0-2342 GCA_964612225.1 uncultured Thermoplasmata archaeon
AGACTCGAAGATCAAGCCAGCCAGGACTCTCGTGTTCGTGGCTTTCGACTCGGAGGAGCTCGGCGGCCCGCCTGACACGTGGTACGACTGGTGCATGGGCTCGTACTCGCACATCGTCGCTACCCTCGACGGGGGCCCTGCCCTGCATCCTGACAGACCGGGAAAGATAGTCGCCATGCTCAACATGGATGTGATAGGGGTTCGCGATGCGGTGGTGTTTGTCGAGACGACCCCGGATCTGACGCAGTTCTTCAAGGCCACCGCCAAAGACTCAGGGTTGACTGCCACCGCACCAACGTACGTCTACTGGCCTCCGTCCTCCTATGACGATTGGCCGTTCTACATGGTCGGCGTGCCTGTGATGCAGGTAGCTTGGTGGGGTCCGTTCTACGACACACTTTATCACGTTACCGATGACACGATGGACAAGATCGACCCCGAGCATCTGCATGTGAACATGGTCTTTGTCGGGATGAGCATGGTCAGGCTCGCCCAGAGCAAAGTACTGCCGTACACGCTAACAGAGAACCTTGAGGTTGCGAGAGAGGGCATCCAGAACCTGGTGGCCCTCGACCCGGACACTCTCGGCCCTGGCAGGGCGAACATAGACGTATTGCTCCAGGGGATGGAGGAGTATCAAGTTGCTCTGGACTACATCGACCCTGAGCTCGACGCCAAAGGCCTCACAACCTCGGAGATTGCGCGGATCAACAACCTCCTCATGAAGTCGGAGGTTGAGCTCATTCCGCACTTATTCGATTGGGATACGTCGGTGATACCTGGTTGGACAGGGCTATTCCTGTTCGACACCTACGCGAACGACCTCCACTGGGTAGACATGGCAATCGATAATCTGAGAGCAGGCAGGACCGATGCTGCCGCAAGGGACCTCATCGGAGTGACCACAATGGAATGGGGACAGTATGTCGGTGATGAGGCCTACGCGCATGTTCTGAGCGAGATTGCATTCCCGCAGCATCCGCTGTGGGCAGCGGGACACCTGCCCTCCATGACTCAGGTTCACACGGAGTTCATGAGCCTGACGGACAGGCTCGGCAGCGATGGCATGAGCATGGCGCAGATCATTCAGAGCTTAATCGAGAAGAGGGATGCGATATACGGCTATGTGACCTCCGCGTCCATTGAAGCGGGGTCCGCGTTTGCAGATGCGGCCGGAATCCTGTTGCAGATTTGAGGTGACCACCAAACCCATTGAAACCTCTTCAACCGTTTTCCTTTCCAACAAGCGACCGTCGAATTCGCTCCCTGTCTTCCAACGGTCCGGAGGTTTAGCCCTGTTCAGTTCAGATCTCAGCACAAAGTGGCGGTCCATACAGTGAAAAGAGCAGGCAATCGGAAGAACTATGTTGCTGAATGATAAGGATGTTGCCTTCCAAATGCCATCGGTCATCGAAAACGAGGCAGCGCTCTGTACTCAGTGTCAATGAGGAATACCACTCCATCTTCAGGCACTAGCCAGCTATCGCATGGAGAAGTGTTTGAATCGGAATCCGTGGTAATTGCCTGGTGCAACATGAAGTGGGCCCAACCGGATTTGAACCGGTGATCTACGCCGTGTAAGGGCGTTGTCATAACCGCTAGACCATGGGCCCAGCGGAGCCAATGCCCTTCGCTGTCTTAAAACATTCTGGTTCTGGAACATTTCGGATGGTGAAGATTCCAGAACGCATAGATGTCGATTCACATGAACCAAACATCCTCAGGCTCAGTTCCGCCCGGATGAGGCCTCGAACCCCTTCGCGAAGGCGTCCAGATTCTCAGGTACCAAACGCGATATGTTCATCTCGATGGCCTTCTCGAAATGCCTTCTATCGAGCCCTGTTATTCCTGTGCCTGCCAACGCTCCGACCATCACTATGTTCGATGACATGGGTACGGCAGATTCCGCGGCAAGCTTCCTCGCATCGATTGGAATGAATCGCTTCGCAACCTTTTTCACCATGATCTTGATTTCTTCAATAGTCGGATACTTGAGCTTCTGCGAGTAGACACTCATTGGCACTATCCTTTCCGTCGATGTCAGGACAACTGTCCGGCTGTTCGCCTTGCAGAGAGCTCTCGCAGTCTCGAGCGCCTCGAAGGACAGAATCAGATCGGCATGGCCGTCAGGTATCAGCGGGCTCAGGACATCTCCGATTCTGGCGGTACACACGACGGTGCCCCCTCTCTGCGCCATGCCGTGAGTCTCGCTCAGGAGGACGTTCTTGTCGGCCAGGATCGCAGCATCCCCTATGACCTTCGATGCGGTGATGATTCCCTGGCCTCCGACTCCTACGAGGTAGATGTCGACCATCATCGTGCCTCTTTGATAGCCTTGTACG
>CAZTFD010000240.1:0-2339 GCA_964612225.1 uncultured Thermoplasmata archaeon
GAATCGTAGACTACCAGAACTCTCGTCATTCGTCCACCGTACCTGTAGCTGGAATCGTCTTAGCCCCTCTAATATATGCATGGTCGATGGAGCCGGATGTGAAATGAACGGGGCGGGCTCTCGGATATCTGGCGCGCATTCATCCGATTATCATTTTGTGAAATCAGATGCTTCGATGCTAAATACGGCGGAATTCCGTATGAAAGACAGACCGACAGATTCAACAGGCCGGAGTTGTGGCAATCATGTCAAGAAACGGGTGTCTTGGGCTCGTGGTCACTGGAGCGATTCTGATCTTACTGACTTTCGTCTTCGTTGCTTGTGGAAGCGCGAGAGCGGAGGATGTGACTGGGACGTGGACATCGACGGTTGCTGGCGAGGGATATTTCGACAGCACATATCCCGCGGATTTCCACTACGACGCGACTCTCACCCTCAACGTTGGAGGTAGCGGTTCGATTCGATTGACTTGTTCCGATGTTGACATCAACCAGCCTGGCTGGGAGAGCGCCTTGGATGGCATCGGCAAAGTCAGCACTTACTCCCTTGGCTACACAGTGTTCGGGTCCAGCGTCACCCTGAAGATAAACGACGGTATGGGCGGAACGATATCGCTCGCCGTAACGGTCTCTGGTAACAGGATGACTGGGAGTGGCTCATACACTGACCGGTCCTATGTCACCAACAGCTGGGAGATGGACCTAACGCGCGGAGGCGGAGGATCCACTTCGATTGGTTTGTCAGGCCTTGGAGGGGTCGCCTCTGCAGCCGCTATAGGCGGTTTTCTCGTGGGCTTCATCGTGTCGTTTCTGCCTCCGCCGCGCTACATGGGTGGTTCGATCCTTCCTCAATCTCAAACTGCGTTGGGCACGCCATACGCCCCGTCCCAGTCAGTCGTCCTTGACCACAGACTGAGCTCCATTGCCAACCAGCCGGGAGGAGTCACGAGGCCCTTGCCGGACGTGCCTCGGATGCGCATGCAGTTCGACCCTATCCAATTTCCAAATGTCGAGATGGGAAGAACGACGGACATCCGCCCGACGGACGTACACCCGACTGATGTGCTGTCGAAGCGCGCCTGTCCGAACTGCGGATCGACCCTGATTGTCACTGCAGGGGGCTGGTCTTGCCCGTTCTGTAACCGCGCCCCACCCGGAGGCCTGAGCAGATGAGCAACTTGATGATTCCACAGCCTTACTACCAAGGCCAAGGACCGGGGTTCAATCGAATCGTCAGGCGGCAACTTACGGATGCTGAGAGACAGCTTGGAGCTGGATACTACAAGAAGCTCCAGCAGGGACTGAGAGGAATAGCAGTATTCTCCATTGTCCTCTATGTCGTGAACGCCTACATGCTCCCGGGATTGTCCGACCCGATAACGTACGACACCCTTTCTATGGTGCTGACTGTCTTCATGATCGTCATCGGCCTCGCGGCTGTCGGCATGTCCATCAAGACCATCTCGATTCGCAAGAAGATATCGGACGTAATGAGTGCCGGGATAGGGATCGAGGTCACAGCTCCTGCTTACAGGAGCCAAGGGATGCAGAAAGTCCCATCTTGGACCGTCGGTCCAATATCTCTAACACCGACTAGAGAGCTTGCTGGTCTGATACAGGAAGGCGCTCCGACAAGTGTTCTCTGCATACCCCGCCTGAAGATTGCCATAGCGATCAACAATTACGGGCTCAAGCATGGCGCTCCTATGATGTCCCCGCCGAATCTGGAAGCGATGGCCATTCCCGTTGAACAGGCCGTGGTACAGCCTTCCGCCGAACCGTCATGGGTCACTAATCGGACGTATGGCCCGCCAAGCCAGCAGACGCCGCCCCAACAGACCTATTCGGAAGAGGAACCTCCCCCGCCTCCACCGGATTTCTGAGCTGTCGGACCACGGCGCTAGTACACCAGCGCACGCGTTGGATCGCTTGTCAAGGACCTTAGAATCAATATTGTGGTAACTGAAGCGAGATTCCCCAAAGCATCCGCAACAGCTATGCACGCTTCAACGTCTGATTCCTTCTCAGGCAGAGCGTTGCTACACCGAGTCAGGATCTCTCTTAGTCTTGAGTGTGACTATGTGTATCGTCACTCCCGTGGCCACCACGAACATTCCGATTCTAATGACCATGACCGAGGTCGCGAACATGGCTGAGAAGGTAATCACCGCCCAAAGTAGTGTGACCGTCCCGATCTTGACTCTTAGAGGCATTCCTCTGCCATCCCGGTAGTCTTTCAGATACTTCCCGAAGTACTTGTTGGTCATCAACCATTTGTACATCCTGGCCGAGCCCCTGAGATAGCACGAGGCGGCTAGGAGCAAGAACGGAGTGGTTGGT
>CAZTFD010000241.1:0-375 GCA_964612225.1 uncultured Thermoplasmata archaeon
CCTTGAGCTTCTTGTCCCGCTCCAGGAAAGGAGCCACCATGCCGATTATGCATGTGCCCAGGCCGAGTGATTCGGCCGCGATCATGGCGTAGGTCGCAGCGATAACGCAGTCCGCTGGATCCGCGTAGGGTGAAGAGTGGAATAGCAGTGCGACAGGTGCTCCGTAGAGAAGTGGGTCCCCTCCGGACTCTTTGTCCTTCACCATCAAGTCGGCGATGGGAATCACAAATTCCTTGAACCCTTGATAATCGGTCTTCTTCATGAACGGACGGAACAATGCTAGGGTGACCGGGTTGAGTTTGTCCATCGTTCTTTCAACGGTCTTCATCACGTCGTTGGAGAACTCAAAAAGTTCAGCCGGTCGGGCAATATTGA
>CAZTFD010000241.1:385-2337 GCA_964612225.1 uncultured Thermoplasmata archaeon
TAGTTGTCATCACGTCGTTAGAGAATGACTTGACCTTCTCTGGACCGTGAACCACCAGGATACCGACCTCTGAAGGTGGTATTCCCATCGGGGCGGTCGAGGCGATTTGAATCACCCTATCGACTATTCCGCGGTCAACGTCCTTGGGCTTGAACCGTCTGGTCGACCTCCTCTGAGTCAGCAGTGTCTCGAGTTGATCAGTGGTCGCGCGAGTCGTTCGCGGCTGAAGTTCGATGATGTCTTTTGGCGAAAGGTTGCGGCCGCGCACAGAGACGCTTCCAGTAGGACACACGATCATGCACTGGCCGCAGGCGAAGCATCCGAGGGCAGATTTGGGATCGACCTCGACCTTTCCGTTGACCATGACCAGCGGCCGTCCCCCGCAGATCTCCGCGCACAGGCCGCAATCGTTGCATGTGTTGCGATCGATCGTGACGACTGCCCTCTTGAAGTATCCTTCTTTGTCCTTCGCCATGCCCTGCACCTCGTAGCTGTGGTTCGCTGCCTGTCTCGAATCCCTCAGAACGTACTTAATCGTGGGGATGGCGGTTCCTGCTAGTCGAAAGACCAAGGCCTTCCCTAGAAAACTATATCAGACGGCAAGGGCAATCCAACCCACAGGGGGAATTGGACTGGCAATCGTGGGAAATGGAACGGCTTTTGACTGCGAACTCGAAATAACGAACATGTGTCGATATGACACTGGAACGAGGAGGTGAAGGATACGAACCTACTCACACTGCTCATTATCCTTGTCATAATCGTCGTGGTATTGCTGCTCTTGCCAGGTCTGAAGCTCATCTCCGATATCGAAGTAGGGATCCTCACGAAGAGGATGTTCGGGAGAAAGATGCCTCAGGGTCAAGTCGTTGCCCGTGACGGCCAGATCGGCGTACAGGCAAATATTCTGATGCCCGGGCTGTACTGGAGGATTCCGGTCATATGGAGGATCCAGAAACAGCCGGTCACCGAGATCCTGCCGCAGGAGGTTGGAATAGTCGAGTCAATCGATGGCAGACCCATCCCAAAGGGCCGGTTTCTCGGCGACGAGGTCGAGTGCAACCATTTCCAGGACGCGAAGATGTTCTTGGAAAATGGGGGCATGAAGGGACCGCAGGTCTCGATCCTGAGGCCAGGCATCTACAGGATCAATCTGTATGCTTTCAAAGTCTACAAATCGCCGGTGACCGAGATCCCGGCCGAGAGGATTGGAGTTGTGATTGCCAACGACGGTCTCCCGCTACCTTCGGGGTACATAGTCGCTCCCAGGCCGCTCGAGGCGGCGACTCCGAAGCACCCCAACGCCAAGAACTGCCAGTATTTCCAGGATGGCCAGGCGTTCCTTAACAGCGCCGGGCACAGAGGCCCCCAGCTGGATACGCTTCAGCCAGGAAGGTACTACATCAATCCGCTGCTCTTCAAGGTTGAGGAGTACGAGGTCGCCGCTGTTCCGCCAGGGTACGTAGCGGTCCTTAGGTCTAACGTGGGAATGGAACTGGAGAAGCAGGTCGGCGTTCCCATACCCAATGTCGGGCCGGTTGGCCCGGTATCGAAAGGAACCCCTGCGGGCCAGCTGGTGGAGATCGGACAACCATTGCATGAGGATGCTGAGACGCTCCTGATCCTCGACAAGAACATGAGGGGCATCTGGAAGGAGCCAGTGGCCCCGGGTAAGTACAACATCAACCCGTTGGCCTTCACTCCATACTTAGTGCCCACGAGCGCGGTCACTATTGACTGGGCCTCCGGCTTCGACCAGAGAGCTCAGCACACAACGCCCGAGATCGCGGCCATCAGTGGCCTCAAGACGAGCAGCGAAGCTCAAGAGGAATTCGCGAGCGACAAGGCGACCGAGTTCTTCAAGTTCTCACAGCTGCGCGTTACCTCGATGGACGGCTTCCAGCTCGAGGTTGATGTCAGGATGATCATCCGCATAAGACCCCAGAACGCTG
>CAZTFD010000242.1:0-2325 GCA_964612225.1 uncultured Thermoplasmata archaeon
AGCCGTGATGTCACTAGGCAGAGTGCGATTGATCAGGCTAGAGTCGCATGTTCTTGATCCGTGACTCGCTCTCTTGCGAGAACTTCTCGATGAGGGTTCAAATCCCTCTGCCCCCACTCAATCGTGTTGCTCGCGTCCAGCGAATCGCCTAAAGACCCATGCAATCATCTGGTCGCGCCCTTTACGGAAAGTGACTCGTCCCGCGATTGTGGGCGCCAATCCCGATGCAGGTTCTCAGGTCCCGCTCCCGCCGTTCTTGTCACGACCTTCCATGTTGGAGACCTTCTTCCGGAGCCCGAGATATGCAGCCATCAGGATGCCTGCGAGAGCGATGACCGCAACGAGAGCGACCATCAGGAACAGGTTCTGCAACCCGAGACCGGCGACGTCATCGTTAGCGCTGTCGAGCTCTTCGCGCAGCGCAGCCATCTCATCCGTCATGTCGGAGAGGCTGGAACTTGCGTTGTCGAGCTGTCCTTGGAGCTCGTCGATGTCATCGTTCAAGCCCGCCAGAGGACTGACGTAAGTCACGCTTCTCGTGGCTACCACCCAGTTACCCGCCTCGTCGGTCGCAATCACCACTATGTTGTTCGCCCCCTCCATTAGGGTGATCGTGCAGCTGAACCATCCGTATCTGTCCACCGCGACGAGGATGCCGCCCACCTTCAGTGAGGCCGCGGGTTCGGTCGTCCCCGAGACAGTTATCGCCTGCGTCTCGACAATGGCGCCTTCCGACGGACTCGAGATAGTCAGCGTCGGAGGCGTGCTGTCAAAAGGTTCGAATCGGTTGGACCACACGTTCTCGACGTAGCCGTCATTCTGGTGCCATATCGCGAACGCAGCTCCAGTCCCTGCCATCACGATCCGAGGATGCATGGGGTCCCAGGCGTTCCCTTCGCTCTCTGTCTCTATCAACTCGTCCGGACTCCAGCCGACGCCCGCTTCGTACTTGCTGGATTTGACGTTGAAGCGCAATCCGTCGAACTGGGACCACACGGCGACTGCGGTTCCATCATCATCCATCGCCACATCAGGATATACCGCATGGCCGGAGTCATCGTTCTCAACAAGCTGAGCGTTTCCCCAACCTACTCCTGAGATGTATCTCTTTGACACTATGTCGTAGCGCACTCCGTCGTACTGATTCCAAACAACCATCGCATCTCCCGCCTCGTTCACGGCCACTCTCGCATCGCCCGAGGAGGCAGCTGGGTCGGTTTCCAGGAGTGCGGAGGTACCCCAGCCCGAGCCTGAGATGTATGAGTTCCACCACACATCGGCATTCTGTCGCCAAACTGCGATTGCGTTGCCAGCGCCGTCTATCCCTAGCGAGGGGGTCTGAGCGTCGCCAACGCTTGACTCTATGAGTTCGGCCGTGCCCCAGCCAGTTCCAATCTCAAATGTATTGGACCACATGTCGTAGTCGACGCCGTTGTCTTGAGACCAAACCGCAACAGCATTCCCATCGTCATCCATGCACACCCCTTGATAGTCCCAGGGGTTGCCTGCATCGTTCGTCTCGATCATGACTGCTGTCTGCCATCCATCTCCGACAACATACCTGTTCGACCACATGTTGTAGCGCACTCCGTCCGATTGTGCCCACAACGCTGTTGCGTTGCCATCTGCAGCACAGGACACGACGGGCACGCCAACGGTCTCCGCTCCGGTTTCTATAAGCTCGGGAGTGCCCCAACCTATCCCCAGGATATATCTGCTCGACCAAACGCTCGCGTGGTAGTCGCTTTCATATTGAATCCATACGGCTATTGCATTGCCTTCGCCATCGACAGCGATGCTAGGAATACCTGAATTCTGCGTCCCATCGTCAAGACGTTCACGAGGCCCCCAGCCGTCCCCGATCGCATACCGAGCCGCCCAGACGCTCGTGTTCAATCCATCGTCTTGATGCCAGACAGCAATCGCGTTGCCCTCTGCATCTGCCACAATACACTCGTACTCAGCGATTCCCTGGTTCTCGAATTCGAGTAGAGTTGCTGTTCCCCAACCCGGGTTATACTCAGCCTCCGTCGGAGACGCTATCGACACCAGTCCAGCCATCACTATGAATACTGTGGCAAAAGCCAGCGACATTCTGACCATCTGACAATCCCTCTGGGACGAGATATGGTAAAAGTGCAATTTGATAGTGTGCATGAACGATGAAGACAGAAGGGATTGGCGTCTCCCCCAGTATCCACATGTGCCGTCCCGTGAGTTCTGCAGATGGCTTTTCAGGTCTCATGGTTGTGAGGGCTCCGAGCTTCTTAGTACTTGAACCAACCCGTCGGAAGGCGGCGACATATCGCGTTACGTCAATCACTC
>CAZTFD010000243.1:0-2308 GCA_964612225.1 uncultured Thermoplasmata archaeon
TCAGACAGGTATCTTTCGACCTGCCGCGTCGAGCTTCGACTTCCCAAGCTCCGTGAACCTACGAAGGTCACCTTCGCTGAAGACCGGCCCGTCCCTGCACACGTGCTTCCCATCGATGGCGCACGAATCGCAGATGCCGATTCCGCACTTTATGATCCTTTCGAGGGACGCCTGCATCGGGATGCCTTTCTCAGTGGCGATCGTCAGAAGCTTCGCGAGCATCTTCTCGGGCCCGCATGCGTACATGCAGTCGTAGCTCTGCTTGCCGACGACTATTTGGGCTAGCTCTGTCGCAAGGCCTTTGAAACCTATCGATCCGTCATCGGTGGACAAGTGCACGCGAGCCCCGGCGACTGCAGACCTGGATTCGAAGAGCAAGTCCCCCCTCGTCTTAGCTCCAAGGACGAGGTCTACCGAGGCCCCTTTGGCTGCCGCCATCTCCACCAGGGGCGCCAGTGGAGCCATTCCCACGCCTCCGCCTACGAAAAGCAGCTTCTTTCCCCGGATGGAGAACCCCTTCCCGTAAGGGCCTCTTAGTCCTATCTTCTCGCCCGGTTTCTTGTACGCGAGTGCCTTGGTCCCCTCGCCAATGATCTGGTATGTTATGCCGCATCTGTCCCCTGTGTAGGAGACTGACATGGGGAACTCGTCGACTCCCGGGACCCAGACCATGACGAACTGGCCGGCCGTGGCAATGAGGGGTTCTTTGAACCTCATCGACTTGACTGCGGGGGTTTCGTTCCGGTGGTCAGAGACCGTGAAAACCCTAAGTCCTACCGTGATGCGCCACCCCCGTCATCTCGCTCAGCTTCGTATACCCGAATTCATCCATGAAATCCTGAATCTCTCTGCATATCTTGCCGAACACCTCGGGCCCTTCTTTCCAGATGGCCGTCCCAATCTGGACCGCTTTTGCGCCGGCCATCAGGTATTCGACCGCCTCACGGCCTGTCGATATCCCTCCAACACCGATCACAGGTATGCTGACGGCTTCATAGATCTCGTAGACACATCGCACACCAATCGGTCTTATTGCGGGTCCTGAAAGGCCTCCGTACCGGTTCCCAAGGACAGGCATCTTCGCTTCTGGGGAGATGACCATCCCTTTGAGGGTGTTGATGGCGACGACAGCATCCGCGCCGCCTTTCTCAGCAGCTTTCGCCAGTGACACAATCGACGAGGTGTTCGGGGTCAGTTTGGCGAACACTGGGATCGTGACTGTTTCCTTGACCGCTCTGCATATGGTCTCGACCATCTCGGGAGTCGAGCCGATCTCTGCGCCGTAGCCTTTTGCGTGCGGGCAACTCAGATTCAGCTCAACAGCTTCGACACCGGCCTCTTGCATGTTCTTCGCGAGTTCTGCGATTTCCTGCTCGCTGCCTCCGAAAACGCTGCCAATAATCGGGACCTCTGCTGTTTTCGCTTCGGCGATTTCCGCGGCATACGCCTCTATGCCCGGGTTAGGCAAGCCCATCGCGTTGAGCAGGGCCTGGGGCAGTTCGACGATCGTAGGACCCGAATGACCAACTCTTGGCTCCTTGCCGATGGACTTGGTGACGATTGCTCCCGCACCTGCCTTGGCGACAACGAGCATGCTTTTCCCAGTCTCATCCAAAACACCGGATGCGAGCATCGTCGGGTTCTTCATCCGTAGACCGCAGATGTCGACTGCGAGATTCGTCATTCCGCTCCGGCTGGGATTATGCGACTAGCTACTAGAACTTTTCTTGAGAATGAGTTGCGTCAGCGCATCTACTGCCAGTAGGCATGCTACCAGCGAAATGCCTGCTGCGCTCTACGCCTTGGCGGCTTTCTTCGACTCGTAGTCCTTGATGGCCTCTCGGAGCGCGTCAGATGCTAGGTTGGAGCAGTGCATCTTGACCGGTGGCAACCCTCCCAGAGAGTCCGCGACATCTCCTCGGGATATCTTCTTGGCCTCCTCGATGGTCTTCCCCTTCGCTAGCTCCGTGATCATCGAGCTCGTCGCGATGGCCGCTCCGCATCCGAACGTTTTGAACTTCACGTCCGTGATGATGTTGTTCTTGACCTTGATGTAGAGCCACATGACGTCTCCGCACTGCGGGTTTCCGACCTTGCCGACGCCATCTGCGTCTGGAATCTCTCCCACATTTCGTGGGTTGGCGAAGTGCTCCATTACCTTCTCACTGTACACAGCTGCCACCTTCTCCCGGGCTCATCGGCCTCTTCTCGTTGAAAGGGGATATCTCCCTGAGTTTTGAGACCACTCCCGGCAGCACTTCTAGTAAGTAGTCTACCTCCTCTTCAGTGTTTTCCCGTCCCAGCGTGA
>CAZTFD010000244.1:0-329 GCA_964612225.1 uncultured Thermoplasmata archaeon
TGGATCACAACCTATGGATTGGCAACGGTGTTGGTATTTATCTCGAAACGTCGGACAATTGCACTCTGACCAACAACACCTTCCTCAACAACCTCTGGTACGGAATCAATCTTGAGTATTCAGACAACAACATCGTCAGATCCAATTGGATTGAGAACAGCAGTATCTTCGGTATTGCGATTTGGTGGGCTTCCGGCAACATGATTTGGAACAACACTTTTCTGAACAACAACGGCGCGGGCGACACCTACGACGGGGACCACGTGCAAGCGTATGATGATGGGACGAACAACTGGTGGAACAGCACGGACGGATACGGCAACTACTGG
>CAZTFD010000244.1:428-2300 GCA_964612225.1 uncultured Thermoplasmata archaeon
CTAACGACAGTCCCTACAGAGCCGATACCTGAGTTCGGCATGATGCCATTCGTTGTGATGGCTCTCCTAACAGCGATTGTGTTGACGATTGGAGTGAGGCGAAGGAAGGCGTCGTGAACAACAGTCGCCTTTCCTTCCTATGGTCTTTTCCGAGGTCGAAGACTCGGTCCAGAGATGGCGGGCACTAGCCTGTAGTCCCAGGGTGTGTACCCGCGCTCGGAATAGATGAGATTGGGTGTAACAGAAAGGACGTCCTCATCCTCTTTGATCTCTCTGAGTATCTTTCGGATCTCGGTCATCCTGTCGGAGGCAATAAGGCCGACGAGGAAGCTAGGGAGATTGCTGAACTGCCTCAAGTAGATGAAGTGAATCGGGTCTATCCGAAGCAGTCTCCTGGCAGATCTTACAGTGTCGGCGCTCCTCCTCAATGTCACGCATATCGTCGTAATCATGTCCTCGCCTGGAGGAATGTCCCAAGGCGCCGCGTAATCCAGCGAACCCTCACGTCTCATAACTTCAATGTGGCGCCTGACCGTCCTGGCGGATGCTCCTATGCTGCCGGCGATTTCAGCTATTGGCTTGCGCGCGTTGTCCTGGAGGGCAGCGATGATCTTGAGATCGAGCGGAGATAGCTTTCTGTACCGCTCCTTTGGCGGATGCCCTCCGTCAAAGGATATGGGGTTTATTCCGTCGGAGAAGCAGGGCAACCCTACTGTCAGCTCAGGCATCTCTGCAGCGCGCTTGACGAATTCGACATAACCGGAGAGATCGGAAATCCTCCTCAGGTACCCCCAGATGAACAGCTCGTTACCTCCGGCGACGGTCACGCGAGTCGTGAATTCGCTCTCTCCAAGATTGTCCAGGACCTTGTCGAGCAATGCTGCCTTGGATCTGCCCCAGATCCATACCAGGACTCCATCAAGGTAGAACATGGAGATCTCGGCCCTTAGGCTCTTGAATAGCCCGGCCTTCGTCAAGTTCTGCATTCGGCGGTTCACGGCCTGTCTGGAGATCCCAAGTCCCTTTGCGAGCTCCCTGAGAGGCATTCTTGGATCTTCATACAGCAGGATGACCAGCTTCCTGTCGGTATCGTCCATTTCCTCCTAGCGTAATCGACATGAGGAGTATTCAACCTTCCCTCAATGCGGCCGTCCCGTCAATCAAAGCGTGACTAGAAGACCCGTTCCACTCCCCGTCAATTGCTCTGGCGTAAAGTGCCCCTTTACATGCATATGTGACTGATACGGTAGATATACCTGAAGACCTCGAGGGTGGTTCGAGGAGGGGGTGAGCAAACGAGAAAGGTGATAGTAGCAGCCATCGTGACCTGCATGTTTGTCTTCGTGTCCGCACTCTCCGCGTCATCAGTCCGTGCGGAGAGACCGCTTATGTGTGCAATGGAAGCAGATCTTGTTATGGAGCCTCTGGGCTGGGTGGGGACCATCACAGGAGACATCACGGGGTCTATGGTGATTGTGGAGAATCCAGCAACATTCCCGGGTACGACTGAACACTTCGACGAGAGCTTCATCATCACAACAACGGACGGAGTCGTCATCAAGGGCTATGACTTGGGTGTCTTTAACCTCAAGATGTTCAAGTTCGTGGCGAACGGCGCGATAACAGAAGTGTCCTCACCGGACTGGCAGTGGCTGGTTGGGTACGGACTGCACTTCTGGGGGTCTGCAGATCTGAGCGTTGACCCATGGCATGTCACAGGGTCGATTAGGCTGATGGCTCCATGAATCGAGACTAGGCCCGCCAAACCCTTTCGATTTCCTCCTCTATGGTCCTTTCCGCGGAGTGTCTCTGACTCAGTTCAAATTCCCCTACATGCGAACCGACTCATCTCTTGGGCTTGGCATATGCCGA
>CAZTFD010000245.1:0-2296 GCA_964612225.1 uncultured Thermoplasmata archaeon
CACCTCGGGCTGGTTCCAGATCCACTGGAGTGCGAGGTCCGCCGGGGACCGCTTGTCGTCATGTGCGTCTAGCATCTTCCTAATCTTCGCAGGAGGATTCGCGAGCCTGCCCCCAAGCAGGGGCTCCATGACGACGACGGCCAGGCCCTTGGATGCGGCGTACTTGAGCCCTTTAGTGCCCGCCTGGTTCGTGACATCCATGTAGTTGTACTGGATCTGGCAGAACTCCCATCCGTCATAGCCGTCGACTATCTCCTTGAAGGCAGCGTAGTCGTCATGGAACGAGAATCCAATGTGGCCTATCTTCCCGTCCTTCACTGCGTTCTCCGCCCTCTTAAGGAGGTTGTGTCTGAGCACTGTATCGCGCCATCTCTTCTTGTTAAGGCCATGTAGCAAATAGAAGTCGATGTGATCCGTCTTGAGCCGCCTTAGCTGCGTGTTCAAGTAGGTGTCGAAATCCTTCTGTCTCTTGATCAGCCACATGGGCGACTTGGTCGCCACCTTCACCTTCTCACGGTACCCGTCCTTGAGCACCTTGCCGAGGACGATCTCGCTCCTGCCGTCATGGTATGGATACGCAGTGTCGATGTAGTTGACGCCCTGGTCGATCGCGTGACGGATCATCCTGATTGACTCCCGCTCGTCAATCTTGCTGCTCAGCGGTTTCCCGTCAGTGGTAGGCAGACGCATGCAGCCGAAACCCAAGGCAGAGACTCCCCAGTCGATCCTTCCGAAGTCGCGGAACTGCATTTTCTCTTTTGCCATGTGGTAACCTCATCCGTAGGTCGGAGTAGGGATTGATTCCATCCACTGTCGTCCCCACGAATAAAACAAGTCAGTTATCAACCTACTGCTTGATGAGCGGGGTTCGTTGATCAACTAGCTAGGAGGGCGGCAAGCTTGTCGAGGGATTCGCTCCATCCCTCCTGAGCGAGGTCTCTGTCGGTACCGGCCGGGATGCCATCGTGACGCAGAGTCAGTCTCGTCTTGCCTTCATACTCCTCGAACGTTACCGTCACCAGCATCTGAAGAGGGAACTCTGCGCTCATCCCGTAGTACGAGGCGGGCACGACGTTGCCGTCTTTGTCTGCAAAGCTGTCCGTGGTGACGATTCGCTCCAGCGGAACGATCTCTCGATAGACGCCAGTACTCCAGTAGTCTTTACCGTCCGGCCCTCGCATGCAGTAGACATTCTTGCCACCAACGCGCAGATCTATTTTGACAACAGGAGTCGTGAAGATCTTCGGTCCCCACCAGCGTATGACGCGCTCAGGCTCCGTCCAATTCTTCCATACGAGTTCGCGCGGCGCGTCAAAGACGCGCGTGATGACTAGCCCATGCTCCACTGGCTTTATGGCTTGACTTTTCGTTTCCGCCATCGTAATCCTCCTGTTCTACACGAGCGATTCTTACGGCATTAGCATTCCGACGTTTGGCGCAAGGAATAACACCTTCCATGTCAATCACTACTCCCGTTGACGCTTCTTTCCGAGATTGACAGAGCGGTCCAGGAATCCGCCAGGAAACTGCTTCAGGTGTCGGTCCCGCCGGTCAAGTACTGGCTTCTGGTGGACACTCTTGGAATGGACGAGAGCGACCCACTCGTGAAGAGGACTGCCGCGGAGTGCAGAGACTACCCTCCCAGGCTGAAGCTCCTCAAGACTATGAGGAAGGACGGTACCTGGCCCATATCCAGTGCCAGGAAGGCAGCGGAGGATGCCGGGCCAGGTCCTCCGATCGGGTGGACATACATCACGATTCTCAGGAACCTCCAGTTGCTTGAGGACTGTAGCACGGACAGAAGCGAAGGCTACGTCTCCGAAGCCCTCGAGAAGATACTAAGCTGGCAGACGAAGGCCGGCTACATACTGGGCCCCAAACACGACATCTTCCCGCTCCCGCACTACAACGGTTACGCCGTGAGGAACCTCATCATCTACGGAATGGAGGACGATCCCAGGGTGAAGAGGCTGGCCAACTGGCTCCTGAGCATCCAGAGGCACGACGGTGGCTGGGCGATCCCATACCAGCAAGACGTCAAGTACTTGCCTGAATACAGCAACATGAAGATAGATGACTTCCTGGAGCGCGTGCGGAGGGGCGAGACCCCAAAGTCCGATCCGAAAGGGTTCAAGGACGTTCCGAGCTGCATCTGGACGACCATGATGGTCATACGTGGGCTTGCCCGTGGCAGAGAGTACCAAGGTCGAAGAGAGATACTGAGGGGCGCGGACTTCTTCCTGGACAGGTTCTTCAAGAAGAATTGGCATGAGTCCTACTTTCATTCGGAGAAGTA
>CAZTFD010000246.1:0-2284 GCA_964612225.1 uncultured Thermoplasmata archaeon
ACTCGTGCATCCTCTACGCTCCAGCGGATTCCAGGTCCAGCATCTCCTTGAAGAGATCGAGGGTTTTCTCCGCCTCTTGCCTGTCCATGACTTGGATCGCGTAGCCCGCGTGGACTATTACGAAGTCGCCGACCTTCGCCTCGACTAGAGATATGTTAGCGATCCTCGAGACGCCTCCGTAGTCGACGGTGGCGGTGTTGCCGTCTATGGATTTCACCTCGGCTGGAACGGCTAGGCACATCGGAGTCGAGTATGCAGGGGTCTGCTATAAATCCTTATTCCAGTAACGAGCCAGCTATCGCGTTCTGCCCGGTTGATATGCCACCGTCGCCGTTGGAGATGCGCTCGTGACCGATGAACTCCAGGCCCCTTCGTTCGATGGCCTCCTTGACCCAAACGGTGATGGGTCCGCTGTAGGACACACCACCTGTGAGTCCCACCTGCTTGAGGCCAGCCTTCTCGGCGTGACTGCACGCATTGTCAGCGATTCCAGCCACGAGGGTCCTGACGAACGATGACGCGGCGTCGGCCCTCGCGCGGTCGGAGTCTACCTTGGTCTCCAGGAGCTGACGGAACATCGGCATGGTCTTAGCGACCTCGATGTGTTCGTTCCTTGCGAAGTCAAGTTCGAAATCGATTGTCGGTCTCCCCATTTCGAGCCATCTCTCAAGTTTGATTGCGGGTTCGCCCTCGTAAGTCCGCTTGCAGCATACGCCCAGGATGCAGGAGACAGAATCGAGAACCCTGCCCATGCTCGACGCCGTGACGCTCTTGTCCAGCATCTTGGAATAGAGTTCGATGTCCTTATGGTCGACTATTGTGGGCTCGATGCCGAGCTTGAGTTGAATCGCGGTGACAACGCGCTTGGGATCGACCACCGCCCTGTCGCCGCCCAGAAGCGGTATACCTTCCAGCGTTCCCAAGCGCTTGTATTCTGAGTAATCGGCCAACAATGTCTCACCACCCCACGACGTGCCGTCATCTCCGTACCCCGTCCCGTCCCATGTGAGGCAGACGAGCGGTCCATCGATTCCGCGATCGATTTTGAGCGCCGCCGCGTGAGCGTGGTAGTGTTGAGTCTCGACGAGCTTCGCGCCGTACTCCTTCGCGAGTCTCTTGGCAACTATCCTTGTGGAGTAACGAGGATGCTTGTCCAGCCCGATAGCCTCGAACCACTTCATTCCCAGGAGGCCGTTCAAGTGATGGATCGCGTCGTCAAGGTACTGCAGCGTCGGATACTGCTGTGATTCGCCAACATACTGTGTAAGGAATATCTCGCCGTTTCTGGAGACCGAACCCGTAACATCCCACTGCGCCCCAACGCCGATGACCGGGTGCTTATGGTTCGCTGCGACAGGTACGGGCACGAACCCCCTGGACTTCCTCGTGAAGTTGGTCCTGCCAGAATTGATCTTGACCACAGAATCGTCGCACCGATGAATGATATTCCTGTCATGCATGAGGTAGTAGTCCAGACCAAGGTCGAATGCCTTCTCGTTCTCCACGGCCATCGGTTCGCCCGGCGGGTTGGCGGATGTCATGATCACTCCGTCGGCCTCCAGATGATGGAACATCAGGAGATGGGCCCCGGAGTAAGGCAGCATCACGCCGAGGTTCCCGAGCCCGGGCGAGACCCTCTCGAGCTCCTCCATCATGTCACCACGTTTGTGAAGTAGTACGATTGGCCGTTGGGGAGAAATGAGGAGTCTCTCCTCATCGCTAGTCATCTGAACATACTTTCTCGCGTTCTCAAGGTCGCGCATCATTACCGCATACGGTTTGTCCCCTCTCCTGTAGACCTTCCTCAACCTGGCGGCGTTATCGAAGGTGCATATGATGTGCATCCCGCCCCAGCCTTTGAGGAGACCGACTGCCCCCTCATCGATCCTTTTCGCGAACTCACGAAACGGGTCC
The DNA here is from genome assembly GCA_964612225.1 of uncultured Thermoplasmata archaeon. Lineage (GTDB taxonomy): Archaea > Thermoplasmatota > Thermoplasmata > UBA10834 > UBA10834 > COMBO-56-21. The sequence continues at coordinate 1,915 of CAZTFD010000246.1, forward strand.
TTCCCTACCTCTTTCCTCTTACTATCATATAATGTGTACGTCGGCCCGCACTTTGGGCACGAGATTGTCTGTGCGTGGAACCTTCGGTCGTCCGGCGAAGCATATTCCTTGGCGCAGTCCGGGCACATCGGGAAGTCTGACATGCTTGTCCTGGAACGGTCGAACGGCAGGTCGGCGATGACTGTGAACCTAGCGCCGCACTCAGTGCAGTTCGTAAATGGGAACAGGTTCCTCCTGTTGCCGTGCAACTTGAAGTCGGCCACGCAGTTCCTGCATATCGCGGTGTCCGTCGGAATCAGGGACACTCGCGCTCCATCGTGGCTGTGGGCGATAGAGAAATCCTGAAGTCTCTCATCGACCTCCTCGAACT
>CAZTFD010000247.1:0-2279 GCA_964612225.1 uncultured Thermoplasmata archaeon
ACGTCAAATGACCGGATTCGGCGGGATGGTGTCGTTCTGGCCGAAGGGGGGAGCCCCGTCATCTCGCGTCATCATGAAGTCTACTAGACTGTTCGTGCTTGCCGAGAGCCTGGGAGGCGTCGAGTCCCTGATATCCAGCCCGTCAGCGATGACTCATGCCTCAATCCCAGCCGAGCTGAGGAACAAGAGGGGCATTCGAGACGACTTGATACGACTCTCAGTGGGCATTGAAGATGCAGATGACTTGATCGAGGACCTTGACCGATCGCTTGTTGGAACCTGAACCCCCTAATAGGATCGAATGGAACACAGGCGAAACCTATCGGAACCGCTCGATTTCCAGCGCGAGCAATAGCAATCGAGGTGACGGATGAGGCACTTCTTATTCCATTTGTCTTTGACATTTGGCAACAACTGACGACCTATATAACGCTGTAATATTGGGTGTCAACATGAGAGCAACGACAGCGTGAGGCTGGTGCCAGGGGGAGATTGAGGTGTTTCTGAGGATTCTCGCAAAATCTATCTCGAAGCGTAAGGGCAAGATAGCAATTGCAGTGGTGGCGGTCATGATGGGAGCGTCTGTGACAACGGCGCTTCTGACGGTCTCTCTCGATGTCAACGAGAAGATGAACTACGAGTTCCGGAAGTTCGGTGCGAACCTGCTCGTCCTTCCTCAGTCGGACACGATCAATGTCGGTATAGGTCAGTTCGGGTTTGGAGCGGTTACCGAACAGAAATACATCAACCAGAGCGACCTGTACAAGATCAAAACCATCTATTGGGCGAAAAATGTCCTTGGATACGCGCCATTCCTGTATCAGGCGGTGACACTCGAGAATGGGAATGAAACCAGCGTCGCCATTCTCACTGGAACATGGTTCGAGAAGGACACGATCCTGGAGGATGGCACAGTCTTCAAGACCGGTGCTAAGAAGATCAACAGCTGGTGGGAACTCGAAGGCGACTGGGTGGTTGATGTCAATAATTCTCATGACACAATGATCGGTGTCAATGTGGCGGAGAGATTGGGGCTAGGGCTGGGAGACGTTGTCAAGGCAGGATACAATGAGAGGCCCGAAGACATCGGGAACGCAACCTCCATCGATTTGAATGTAGTGGGAATCGTCAGTACGGGCGATTCGGAGGACGACCAGGTATTCGTGGGGTTGGACGTCGCCCAGAACCTGACCGGCAAGGCGGGCAAGGTCCACACAGTTCAGGTGAGCGCGCTGTGCACCAAGTGCCCTGTGGAGGAGTTCGCTGCGGAGATCGAGGAGAAGATACCATATGTGGATGCGAAGACCGTTAAGCAGCTTGCAAACGCGGAGATGAGCCTCCTTACGAAGATTGAGAACATGATGCTGCTCGTCTCCTCCGTAGCGCTGTCCGCATCTGCCCTAGGAGTGGCGACAACGATGACTGCGTCCGTCGTTGAGAGGAGGAAGGAGATAGGATTGATGAAGGGCATGGGTGCGGAAAACGGCCGAATCGCATCTCTCTTCCTTGCAGAGGCTGGAATCATGGGAGTAGTTGGAGGAATCCTGGGCTACACGGTCGGGCTCATCCTTGCGTACTTCATCGGACTCAGCGTGTTCGACTCCCAGGTAATGCCAAGTCTCTGGGTGTTCCCGGTCGCCTTGGGCATAGGAGTTGGGGTCGCGCTTCTGGCATCCCTTCTACCTGTGAGGAGGGCGACCAAGGTGGAACCCGCGGTAGTGCTGAGAGGTGATTGATACGGGCGACCCGATAGTCCGCGCACACGGATTGTCAAAGCTCTACGAACCGGATACATGGGCTTTGAGAGATGTGACTCTGGATGTGGAGAAGGGTAGCTGGGTGACCATAATGGGCCCTTCTGGTTCGGGGAAGACCACGCTGCTCAATATGATCAGCTGTCTTGATACCCCGTCGGGTGGATCATTGTTGATAAACGGGACGGATGTGACGAAGCTTGACCAGAAAGCCCTCGCATGTTTCAGACGTGAGAATCTCGGCCTGGTGTTTCAGCAGTACCACATGGTTCCATACCTCACCGCGCTGGAGAACGTCATGCTTGCCCAGTATTACCACAGCGTCGTCGATGAAGGAGATGCAGCCGAGGCCCTTGAACGAGTTGGGCTCGGGCATCGCCTGACACATACTCCGTCGCAGCTCTCAGGGGGAGAACAGCAGAGAGTGTGCATTGCTCGGGCGCTGGTCAACGATCAGCAGATACTTCTCGCAGACGAACCGACCGGGAACCTGGACGTGAAGAACGGAGAGATCGTGCTCGACCT
>CAZTFD010000248.1:0-2274 GCA_964612225.1 uncultured Thermoplasmata archaeon
AGCCGAGTCGCCCTCTACAAGGAATAATTCGCACTTGGTCGGGTCCTTCTCAGAACAATCCGAGAGTTTGCCTGGCAGGTTGCCGACATCTAGCAGTCCCTTCCTCCTCGTCAGCTCCCTTGCCTTCCTCGCGGCCTCTCTTGCCTGGGAGGCCACGATCGCCTTGCTGATGCAGGTCTGAGCCACCTTAGGATTCTCTTCCAAGTACTCAAACAGCTTCTCGCTCACGGCTGACTCGACGATGCCCCTGACATCGCTGTTGCCGAGCTTCGTCTTCGTCTGGCCCTCGAACTGCGGCTCCGGGAGCTTGACGCTCAGGATGGCGGTCAGGCCCTCCCTGACGTCTTCTCCGCTCAGGGAATCGTCGTTGCCTCCCTTCAGGAAGCCGTTCTTCTTAGCGTAGTCGTTGAGGGTCCTGGTCAGGGCGGACCTGAAGCCCACAAGATGCGTCCCGCCCTCCGTCGTGTTGATGTTGTTGGCGAATGTGTGAATGTTCTCCGCGTAGCTGTCCGTGTACTGCATCCCGATCTCGACCTGTAGGCCATCCCGATCCACATTGACATAGATCGGTTTCTCGTGCAGGCACGTCTTGCTCCTGTTGATGAACTGGACGTACTCGACGATCCCTCCGTCGAACTTGTACGAATTTGACTGGTTCGTCTTCGGCTCAGACATCGTGACTTTCAGGCCTTTGTTGAGAAAAGCGAGTTCTCGCATCCTGCCAGACAGTGTTTCGTAGTTGAACTCGGTGCTCTCGAATATCTGGGCATCAGGCTTGAACCGGATGATCGTGCCCGAACCCTGAGCCTCACCGTCGACCTTGATCGGGCTCACAGGCACGCCACGCTCGTACCTCTGGAAATGAATCTTGCCTTGCCTCTTTATCCTGACCTCGAGCCATTCCGAGAGAGCATTGACGACGCTCAGGCCGACCCCGTGGAGGCCGCCTGAAACCTTGTAGGTCTTTCTGTCGAACTTTCCACCTGAGTGCAGCTTAGTAAGGACGAGCTCGAGGGCGTCTTGCTTGTACTTCTTATGCATCCCTATGGGAATGCCTCTGCCATCGTCCTCGACAGTTACGCTGCCGTCATCGTTCAGGACGACCGTGATGGCCGTGCAGAAACCGGCCATGGCCTCGTCGATACTGTTGTCGACCACTTCGTAGACTAGGTGATGAAGGCCGTGAAAGTCTGTGCTGCCGATATACATGCTCGGCCGCTTTCGCACAGCTTCCAAACCCTCTAGAACCTGGATCTTCTCTGCATCGTACGCACTATCTTCCATGGAATTTTGACCCCTATGAGACAGGCTCAAACACCGAGATTTTCTGCGCGCATCCCATCCTTTTTTCGGCGCTTTATTTGGCCTTCAATTTCATCAATAGATTGCGCGTATATAAATGCTTTGAGAATACCGTCTGGCTGCATGTAGAAACCCCCCTTCATTTCTACTGCAATTTTCCGTCGATTTCACCCCATGATTTCCATGAGAAATGTCGGCACTTGACGACAAGGCTACTCTGGCCTGTTTGGGGACAGGGAGAAGGCATCGGAGATAGGTAGGACGATATCATCAAGAAGGTGGAAATGAAAAGCAGGTTCAGTCAGACTGGACCGACACGAATCGTCACTGGTAAATGAAAGGATTTATACCGCTGTGGCAATCTGTAGCTCCGAACTTGGATGAAAGCTGGTCGAAGGAGCCCTTTTCCACAGGAAATGAAGGGGGTTTCAAAGAAAGAAGGGATCGAGCCAGACAAGTTGATGGCACTTGTTCGGGCAGGAAAGGTCGTAATCCCTTCGAACCCCGCTCACAAGAACCTAATCCCTTGTGCAATAGGCGAGGGTCTCAGGGTGAAGATCAACGCAAACATCGGCACCTCTAGAGACTACATAGATGTCGACGAGGAGCTCAGGAAGGTGAGGGTGGCCGTCAAGTACGGTGCCGACGCGATCATGGACCTGAGCACAGGCGGCAGACTACGCCAGATAAGGAGAAAGATCATCGCGGCATCCACCGTGCCTGTTGGCACTGTACCTATCTACGAGGCGGTGTGCAAGACCTCAGGGAAGGGCGGCCCTGTCAACATGACTGGCGACGACCTCTTCAAGACGATAGAGGAGCACGCCAAGGACGGTGTGGACTTCATGACCGTCCACTGTGGAGTCACGAAGGGAACAGCCGAGTCGCTTGTGAAGCACAAGCGGGTCACTGGGGTCGTGTCAAGAGGTGGAGCGCTGCTCGTGGCCTGGATGCACAAGAACGGGAAGGAGA
>CAZTFD010000249.1:0-300 GCA_964612225.1 uncultured Thermoplasmata archaeon
GCCAGTCCGCCACTATTGATGGGGGGACCGATGTGTCTCTCGCCGATGGCAGACCCTTCTCGAGGTCGTTCCATGTCTTGACGTAGTAGGTCACCCTCGCATCCTTGCCGTCCTTTGCGCCATCGACATCTATCCTGAAGTAGTCGAATTCCTCAACTGATTGGACTGCTTCCCTAGATGCCTCTACCGACTTCAGATACATGGCAGTGATGAAATCCTTAGGGGACGTCGAGGAGCCTCCGACATTGATCTGCTCAGTACTTCCGAAGCCGAGCTGCGCTAGGGTCTTGAATGTGACGA
>CAZTFD010000249.1:346-2256 GCA_964612225.1 uncultured Thermoplasmata archaeon
CGTTCCTGGTGCCTTTGCCGATGAAATCCGCCATAGTCGCGGGCTTAGAGTGCTTGATGTAGTATGCGACGACCTTCCCCGCCGGCTCTGGCATAATGACCTCGGTCATGCCAGAAAGGGCGGGCACTTTCTTCTTCTTGCCATCCTCGACGATGCCTGGCTGCTGGGTTATCTCGTCAAGCACGGTCCTGATCGAGTATGTCGGGAACGCGGCACTGTCGCTCCTGACCTTGGTGCCCCAGGTGCAGTAGATGCTGATGTCCCTCACCGAATCGAGTCTCCGCGCGCCCGCAGCACCGCAAACGTTCGTGATGCCTGGAGAGCTGCCGATGCCTAGGACGCAAGTGACTCCTGCATCCTTCGCCTTCTTGTCGAGCTTCAGCTGCTCCAAGGTGCGATCGAAGAAGCCGCCGAGGTCGGAATAGTGCACGCCGAGGTCTATCGCAACGGGCATGACCTTGGTGTTCAGCTCATACCAAGCGGAGTTGTGGATTACGTCCACATCTTTGCCAGCCGCCCTGACCGCAGCAGGATCGGTCGCATCGAGCTTGATCGGCGTCACGTTCTCGCTCCCCACCTTCTGCGCGAGCTTCTTGACCCTCTCGAGGCTTAGGTCCGCAGCTACGACCTCAGCATCATAGTGATCTACCAAGTCCTTGACCGTCCACGCTCCGATCTGCCCCGATGCGCCTATGACTAGTATCTTCATTCTCAGACCTCCACCTGGCCTACGTCATTGTCGAATGTTCTGGTCTCACCCATATGTGTGTTCGTTTTATGTGCTTTTTGTTCGATCAGAAGGTGATCCGAGCCGGGCCAGACTTACGCAATGCCACTCTGTCGTGCCTCTTCAATAACAGGGACCCTTTCCTTACCACTTCTCTGTCGAGTGTCGGGACTTCGTGCTCCTTCAGCAACTCCTTCGCGATCTTCCGAGCTTTCGGCAGCATCTTGCTGGACAATGTTGCTTCGAGGGCAAGGCTTTCCTTGTTCCAGAAGTGGAGCTCCTTCCTGAAAGTCCTCCCGGTGTGAGGATGCGATAGGTAGCTGTTGCCATGGCCGACTTCCCTCATCACTGAGAGGGCGGCTGACTCTTCGTCGAACGTGAATTCTCTCAGAAAAGCCCGGAAATTGTCCCATATGATCGAGTCCAAGACCATCTGCTCCATTGAACAACCCTTTGCATTATCGAGTCCTCCTATGCCGGAAATCAAGTCGCTGCCGGAAAACACTCCCAAGGCGTACGCGAAGGCCTCTGACAACGATTCCTGTATCCCGGGACCTTTCCCTCCCATGCCCCAATTCGCCACCATGCATGGTCTTCTGTATCTCCTGGCCATCTGTCCGGCAGCAGCGGAAATCATCATAGCCTCGGGGGCATAGAGGTTGATGGCCCCGGTCATCAGATTCGCAGGCATCGAGCATGACCCATATATGTGCGGTGCCCGGGGTGATGCGCATTGGGAAATGACAATGCTTGCCAGGTTCTCGGCATTCACGTTCACTATGGTTCCGGCCAATGTGACAGGCGCAGACATGCCTGAGATGGACATGGAGTGGCAAAGTATGGGTACGCCCGCTCTTGCGAACTCGACCTGTGCCTCGACCGCCCCTTTGTCGAAGGACAAAGGGGAGATCGGATTGGTGGCGCAGGAGAATATCGGTCTCTTCCTGAGCTCCTCCGGTCCTCCAGCTATGATGGACCCGAGCTCTATCATCCTTCTCGCATCGAGAGCGCTGGTACAATCCCCCTGGACATGGAGGCTGCAGTTCTGAAACGCCGTCCAAAGCTCGTGCAGGTTATGACTGCCTGGTGGGACGTCGGAGATCGTCACTATGGGCCAGAAGAAATCCACTGGTTCAAGGGCATCTGCGAGTCTTGCGAATTCCGCGAAATCGTTTCTGGTGGC
>CAZTFD010000250.1:0-122 GCA_964612225.1 uncultured Thermoplasmata archaeon
CCATCAGTGGTTGTCGATGGGATGGGTGTTGTGCATGTCGTCTACGGCACAGGTCGCAGAAGCGGCGGTGTCTCGGCGCCGGCTATCGAGTACTCGCACAACGACACAGGTCTGACAAGCTT
>CAZTFD010000250.1:132-2255 GCA_964612225.1 uncultured Thermoplasmata archaeon
ATGGCCAGACCCAAATCCGGGTCTGGAATACCGATACGGAGACCCACGCCAAGAGCGTCATCCAGTTCAAGGACGGGACGCAGGCGCAGGTGGAGATCACGCGGGTCGCGCAGATTCAGCTCCCGCGCTGGTTCGTGATCGGGACGCAGGGCACGCTTTGGAAGGAATCGCTGAGCGGCCCCGGCACGCGCGTCAAGACGCAGCTCCACGGCCTTAACGCGGAGATGACCATCGAGCCGCAGACGACCTTCACGAAGCAGTATCTGACCTCGATATACTCAGTCTCCGGCGGGTTCAAGGTCTGTTGGCAGTGGACTCAGAACACGACTGCGCCTTTCGACGTCCTGATGGACCACCAAGTCATCCCGGAGTTCGGCGACATGATCCTGCCGATCATCGGGTTCTTCGTGATTTTCGCCGTCTGCACGCAGAGGTCTCGGAGCAGACAAGACCGCTATGGCTGATAAACGAGGGAGTGAGTACACCCATGGAGCTGGGAGACGGTGTTCGATCCGGTCAGATTTTGGAATAGTCAGCGCGAAAGAAGTGGCCCCCACCGGACCTGTACTGTTTGCGAGCCAGATATTCTATCTCGAATTTCAATTCCTGTAAGACAACGCAAGGCCAGTTCTCAAAACCCTTCAACTTTTTTCTCAATCCCGGATATAGACCCGGAACATACCGGTAATGTCCTCGGACGAGACACAATCGTTCGGTATCAGCTTCAAATATAGAGTCGAATATGCAATTATTCGAATATTCGCACAATCCGACAAGGTGATGGCAGAATGAACGACGTTATTTCCAAGATGCATGCCGAGATGTGTAAGGTTTTTTCGAACCAGTATCGAATTCAGATTCTAAATCAGCTGCGAAAGGGCGGCTCAAGCGTCGGCATGCTGGCAAGGAATCTCGATCTTCCTCAGCCGCTTGTGTCTCAACATCTGGCAACACTAAGGCAGAAAGGAGTGGTCACACCTCATTCTGAGGGGACCAGCACGATCTACGAGATCTCAAACCCGAAAATCATCAAAGCGTGCGACCTCATGAGAGAAGTGATGATTGAAGAGCTTGAGAAGGCGACCAAGTTGGCCAAGCTAGCCAAGAAGAGGAGAAACGAGACTGAGAGATGAGTGATGGAACTTGCAGGAAGTTGCAGCTGTCACATGTGTCCTATGAAATGGGAGGGAGTTAGATGAAAGACGAAATCAAGAACGGCGTGAATCTTACCAAATACCGCGAATTCATCGAGAATGTCAAGCAAGAACCAGCCTTAGGCATCAAGAGACTGCAAGTCGAGGGGGAGTGGAATTCTGACGGACCCGCTCCTCATTTCTCTGCTTTCCTTGATGCTGAGAGCGGAAAGGTGAGGGTGGAGTTCGATGAGCCCCAGTTCCTCGGTGGAGAGTTCACGGCACCCAACCCTAACCAATACTGCATTGCGGGGGCGATAGCCTGCTACGCTTCAAGCATCTCGAAATGGGCCGCCATGAGCGGAGTCCGCATCCGCAAGCTGGTGATCAACGCCGCCACGAACGTCGACATGAGCAAGAGCCTTGGAGTGTCCGAAAATCCTCCGGTCGAGGCGATAGAGTTTGAAGTGATGGTCGATTCTGACGCCACAATGGAGGAATTGCTGAAAGTCAAGAAGCTGGCGGATGAGCGATGCCCGGGAGTGTACTGTTTGACTCACGCACTCAAGTTAGACATCCAGCTCAGACGAATCGGGGAGTGAGAGAGTGAGCGTCGATGGCAAGCCGCAGATTGATCCTGAGAGAAATGATTCCTGGAGATCTCAGGAAGACCTAGACGTCCAATTCGCGCTGGGTCAGATTGACACGGAGGAGTATCGGCGCAGACGATATGGGGCTGATTCACAACTTCAGGCAAAAAGAAGGCTCTATTCCAGGGACAGAGACAGCCGCATGAGGTGGCTCCAGATCATCGTTGTTGCGTTTGTCGTGCTAGTAGTCGTGACCGGCTTTCTCTCTGTTGCTCGCCCATCGCCCTCCCTCTCGGTATCGCTGTCCTCACTACAGAGGATCTCTCAGACGGACCTCGATCGCATGATGTCAGGGACCAATACGACGACATACCCCACGAACAACACCATCTGGGTCGGC
>CAZTFD010000251.1:0-2185 GCA_964612225.1 uncultured Thermoplasmata archaeon
CAACGACTGTTCCGCCCTGGCCCTTGATCTTACCAGAGATCTCGCTCGGCCTAGGCATTAGAGCGGCGAGGAGATCCAATGGCCGGATCTTCACGCCCTTCACGTCGACGAGCTCCTTAGTGTGCAATCCGAGCTTCTTGACCATTCGAGCTATCGCGGCGAAATTGTCGTCGATCCCAATTCTGAAATCCGAGTACTTGATGCCCTTGATGTATCTCGGTATCAGGAATGTCTCGTCGTGCACGGTCTTGTAGACCGGCAACGGACCCAGCGGGGGAGGGAAGTTGTAAACCTCGCGTTCATGCAACGGAGGTATGTACTCGATCTTCCCGTTCTTGAATACTGCGGCGGGGATCGTGACTTCTTCGATCCAGTCCACAGGAGACCATGTTGAGAAGTACTCCATCCCGGGAATGAATCCGTTGTCACCATCGATGACGTGCGCCTCCTCTACGGAGTCGAGCTGGTTCGCGGCGTATTTCGCGAAAGTGTCGGAAATGCCCGGCTCCAGACCGTTTGATGTGAGCGCGGTGATTCCTGCATCCTTGCACATCTTGTCTATCGGGGCGAAGTCGTGTAGCGCCTCGATCGTCATGCAGAAGTCGACATAGTCAGTCCCCGTCTTGGCCGCCTGACGCTGCACCTCGCTCATATAGTCCCACGGGACGGAATTCACAACGATATCGCAACCTTTGAGGATCCTCTTGATGGCTTTGGGGTCGCTGCAGTCGACTCTCTCCACCGAGATCTTGTCGAGCTTCAATCGGTTCGCGAGTGCTTGCGCCCCTTCTGTATTGAAGTCCCCGAGGACCAATTCATCAACCTTCGGGTGATTTGACAAGTGCTCTGCGCAGACGAGACCAGTGATTCCACATCCCAGTTGTACTATCTTCAACGGCCCAACCTCTGAAATGGTGAGATGCGCAAACGTACTTACTCCTTTCGATATGGGAAAGCTGGAACGACTGAGATTCTGTCGGTCAGAAGCAGCCAGATGAGCGGCACGTTATGGGGAAGGGGTGCGTGAAGGAGGCGCACACGGCCACCAGAAGGCGCAACACAAAGCAACTAGAACCGCAATCCAGGAAATTGAGATAAGCCGTTGCTCGATAGGTGCAAAAAGTACTTTAGGGGCCACTTTCTGCGAGCAACTCATGCCCAATCTCAACGTGGCTGTTATCGGCTCACCGGACTACGCAAAGGGTCTGGGGAAGAAGTCGACGACTTCGGACATCACCTTCTACGACGTCAAGAGAGACGACATCACACTCTCGTTGGTCGAACCGACAAAGTACCCCGAGAAGCTGGCATCGCTGTTCTTCGCAGCGTCCCTAGCCGACGTTGCAGTGGTCGTTGTTGAACAAATCGGTCCGGCATTCGGCGAGACCGTGATCATGCTCGATTGCGTTGGAGTCAAGAATGGCTACATCGTGACGAAGGGCTACATCACTCGGGAGCAGATTGCCCCTCTGATCAAAGGCACGGTCCTTGACGGATATGCCGTGGTCGAGGATGATCCAGTCCAACTCCGCGAGAGACTCCTGGCTCAGGCGCTTAAGGATGTGCCTGATGAGATAGGCGCGAGAAATCCAAAAGGGTCTGTGGCTGTCGACCACTACTTCGATGTGAAGGGAGTTGGGACCGTAGTCCTCGGATGCGTCGCAGATGGTGTCATAAGGAAGCATGATACAGTCAAGGCGCTTCCCCTTGGAAGTGAAGCAGAAATCAGATCGATCCAGAAGCACGACGACGATTTTGACTTCGCCGTGAAAGGTGACAGGGTCGGGCTTGCGCTAAAAGGAATCTCAGTGAACGAGATTGACAGAGGAACCGTGCTCTCGACCGACGAGAAACTGGTTATACGTCAGGACATAAGTGCTCGGGCGCACTTGGTCAAGTACTGGTTGAACCCGCTTAGCGAAGGCATGGTCGTTCACATTGGGCATTGGATGCAGTTCGAACCGGCACGAATCGAAGCAGCCGGCACTGATGGGGATTGGCGAAGCCCTGAAATCAAGCTGAAGCTTCAGAAGCATCTAGTCTTTCCGCCGGGGGCGAGGGCAATCATGACTCATCTTGAGGGGGGAAAGCTTCGCGTCATTGGCACCCTTGATATACAATAGGGAGTCCAGCGGGCCCGGTGGGATTTGAACCCACGTCGTCGGCTTCGAAGGCCAAAAGGATG
>CAZTFD010000252.1:0-248 GCA_964612225.1 uncultured Thermoplasmata archaeon
TCCTAGCGGGAGTCTGCTTATGGATTTTCAATCGGGAGGCGGGGGCGTCCTATGACTATCCTAATGGTATTCACTCCATATGGCCATGGTTAGGCATTGGTTTGACCTTCATCGGGGTGATAGTCATTATTGCTGGCACACTGAAGGGACGCTCCGTGTAAAGAAAGAAGTGAAGCGGTTTGAGCCGAGCCGTCAATCCGGTCTGATTGACCCTTCGCTCCCTACTTACTGGCTCATCAACGTAGGCT
>CAZTFD010000252.1:330-2180 GCA_964612225.1 uncultured Thermoplasmata archaeon
CTCTTCATGGCCCGAATGACCCTCAAGTCTCGCGAGTCGGAAAGGACCATAAGGGTGGAAAGGCGATAGAGGCAATGGAGTGGGCATGCCAATCGCGTTGCCGTTAGTTGTAGCGATGGTGAGCATCGTCGTCGGCCTATTGGTAATCTATCTTGTCCTTTCAGGTCGATTGGAGGGCATCCTGGGAACCTTGTCGAGGTCTGTGAGAAGTTCTCACCAATGTATCGAACCCATGAGACTCACGGATTTCTCCAACGACATGAAGGACGCACGACCTGCAGAACATGCCTTTTGCCCGCACTGTCGTGAGAAGACTTACCAAGGTCGTTATTGCGCCAGATGCGGAAAGGCGTTGTCAAAGTGAAAAAGGAAAGGGGTTTGCGCCGAACCGACAATCCGGTCTGATTGACCACATACGCCCTACCCACTGGCTCATCAATGTAGGCGGTCAGTGTTGATGACCCATGCATGACCAGCTGACCAACGAAAGGATTAATCCAAGTACAGGCATCTATCCCGGGGAATCACCAGATGTCAGTCTGCCCGCTCGATTTCAGGTACGGCCGCCCAGAGATGAAGGCCGTGTTCGATGAGGAGAACCGCCTCCAGAGGATCTTGGACGTGGAGGCCGCTCTGGCCCATGCCCAGGCGAAGGCAGGGAACATAAAGCAGGACCATGCGGACATCATCAAGAAGACCGCGAGCACCAGGTATGTCAAGTTGGACCGCGTCCGAGAGATAGACCAGAAGATCAACCATGAGATAACGGCCATCATAAGGGTGCTCAGCGAGCAGTGCGGGGAGAGCGGGAAGTTCGTGCATGTGGGTGCAACCTCGAACGACATCCTCGACACTGGCGCGGCGTTGCAGATCCGGGATGCCATCAAGATCGTCGATAGTGACCTTGAGAGGCTGAAGAAGACGCTGGCGAAGAGAGCCAGGGAACACAGGGACACCATCATGGTTGGCAGGACCCATGGGCAGTACGCTCTTCCCATCACGTTCGGGCTCAAATTGGCCAATTACTCCCTGGAGGTCCTTAGGCACCAGCAGAGGCTCAAGGAGTGCTCCGCCAGGATTCTCGTGGGCAAGATGAGCGGAGCCGTCGGCACAGGCGCCGGGTTCGGGCCAAAGGCGCTTGAGATCCAGAAGAACGCGATGGACCAGCTCGGACTCGGGGTAGAGGAAGGGCCCACCCAGGTGGTTGCTCGGGACAGGTACGTGGAGCTGATCTCGGTCCTGGCGAACATCTCGTGCTCGATCGAGAAGTTCGCAACGGAGGTCAGAAACCTCCAGAGAGGAGAGATAGCGGAGATATCGGAATTCTTCGACGAGAGCGTCCAGGTGGGCAGCTCAACCATGGCGCACAAGAGGAACCCCGTTACAGCTGAGAACGTCTGCGGACTTGCCAGGATTGTCAGAGGATTCATGACGCCGGCCTACGAGAGCTCCATTCTATGGCATGAGAGGGATCTGACGAACTCGTCCGCTGAGCGGTTCTTCGTCCCGCATTCGTTCATACTCGTCGACGACATGCTAGCGAAGTTGGACAGACTGTTCGACATGTTGGTTGTGGATCCTGCTCAGATGGGGAGGAACCTGGCGAAGGCTGGGAGCGTGATCATGGCTGAATCCGTTCTCTTGGCTCTGGTGGGGAAGGGGATGGGCAGACAGGATGCCCACGAGCTGATACGCAAGTGCAGCATGGAGTCACAGCGCGCGTGTGAGGATTTCAGGACCTACCTGGTGGGGAACAAGGAAGTCCGCGCTTTGCTCTCGGAGAAAGAGATCGACGTCGCCTTGGACCCGAGAGCATATCTCGGGACCACTGGCCAGACCGTCGACCACAT
>CAZTFD010000253.1:0-2162 GCA_964612225.1 uncultured Thermoplasmata archaeon
TCCATTACGGTCCAATTCCAGGGCAGGCACCGCCTCAACCCCCTCCCCAGCAAAGGTTCGGAGGAGGATATGTATGCCCCGTCTGTGGCAATACGCAAGCGCGATGGATCGATGGGAAGTTCCAGTGCCTAAGATGCGGTCACTTAGGATAACATCTTCTCGAGGACGAGTTTACTTTCTAGGCCGCTTTCGAGGTCCGTCGCCTCAATGATGATGTTCCCCTTGTATGATCTCTTGAGGATGGAGACCACCTTTCCGAGGTCTGCGGACCCGTCGTCGACCTTGTTGTGCTGATCCCAATCTCCCTCGTTGTTGTGCATATGGACGTTTCTGAACCTGTCGACGAGCGCAAGCATCTCGTCTAGCTGACTGGCCGTATTCGCATGGCCCATGTCGAAGCATAATCCGAGTCCCGTGCCTTCGACGACCTCGAGTAGCTCGGCGGCCTGGGTGCATGTGGCGTTGATGTTCGCTGGAAGGTTCTCCACAGCGATCGACACCGATTGATCCGCTGCAAACGCGGCTATCTCCCTGACCGACTCCTTGGTTCTCTCGAGCGCGTGGTGCTTGTTGAGGAACGCTATACCCTGAACGAATCCGGGGTGCACGGTCACCAGAGGGATCTCCAATTGCCTGCACATCACGATCGTTTGCTTGATCTCGTTTACCGCGGCGATTCTCATGGGTTCATGAACGCTCCCAATGTTCACGTCGCTCAATGGAGCATGGACCTGGAATCGCATACCCAAGGATTCACGGCCGTACTTGATGCCGTCACGTATCAGTTCCAACCTGTTCTCTCCCTCTGATAAGACCTCCCACAGTTCGAAGCGCTCAGATATCTGCTCAAGCGTGTTCATGAAAGGGGACATGCAGAATGCTGGGGACCCGATTCCTATCATAATCGACCCTCCCTGCGAGTGTTTGGCGCGATTGAATCTATCAGGGCTTCTATGTCCTCCGACTCTATGGTGACCTCTATGTCGCCGAGTGCGTGGCTCTCTTCGGAGAACGATATCTTGCCAATCGCGGCAACCTGCTTATTCAGTCTGAAGCTTGTGGTGTTGCCCTTTAAGCCACGCCTCATGACCTTCCGTGCAGCGTCCCTGATCCTCTGCCGCTTGAGAATCTCTCCATAGAGCTCGATAGACGCTGATGTTGCGGTGAGGATGTCATCACCCACGATCTCTGCGTCCGGGAATATCTGAGTGATGGCTCCGAGGACTCGGGCCTTGTCCTCTGTTGGATAACACTGAGCCGTGAGCCGGACGAGAACCATGTGCCAGCCATGTTGGAAAAGATATTTAACCCTGCGTCTTCGCGTCGTTAAACTCATGCCAGATGAGCGTTCGAATGCGCCTCTCGCCCGTCCCCCAAACGCCTTTCTCTTTTTCTTTCAGAAGAAGTCGTCAGACTCGACTTTCCGGCATGGGACCCGTCTCTGCCACATCGAGCTTTGGAATCATTGAACTGAAGTCTTTGAGATGAATGGAGTCAAAGGACGGCGCTTGTCCGCTATGCTTGCGAGCAGTTCATCTTCGAACTTCCACTGCGCCCGGAAATGCTCGTTCGGGTCTTTGATGAGCGTATACCACCAGTAGTAGACGAAAGGCGAAAAGAACAAAGTCACAAGTAGGTACAGAATGAAAGAACGCTCTGGTAGTTGACTGTTGCCGTGGCGAGAGGTAGTCGGAGATGATACTCCCAGTTTCGACATTGCATTGCTAGCATAGGAGCGGACCGCGTTCCATCTCGTGTCATGTTCTTTGAAGTCCTTTCCCAGCCAATAGAACATGTAGAACATCAGTATCGATGAGACAAGGCCGACCAGCGCTGTAAGCACGATGGCTAGGACAATAACACCAATCTGAGCCTCTGGGTCGGAGACCAAGAATATCGGCAAGATCCCGATGATGCTGACGCTACTAATGGCAATGGCGAGACTCCAAGCGAGCGGGTCTCTGCTCGGCTGCAAATCCGAATCTTGATCCATAATTCTTAGTTCGGGGAACACAGAGTCGTATCTCTCGCGGGACCACGCCGCAGACTTGATCAGCTTCACCAATGCCATCCTCACACCTTGCTCTCTTGAGAAGTGCTGGTTCCTCCTCTTGACGAGCCTGTATGTGATGATTGCCAAAATGGTGGCCGAGGCCGCCGAG
>CAZTFD010000254.1:0-2158 GCA_964612225.1 uncultured Thermoplasmata archaeon
AAGGAAGCCACGGACGAGATCTGTGACCTATTGGACAAGTACTCTAGATATCGATAAGCCCGTTGCTGGCCTCGTTGCGTGTGCCGCTTGCTGAGCGACCTTGCGTCAAGTCAGGATTCCTTGATTCTTCCTAGCGAGTCGGTCTCAAGGATGCGGGTCCTTGAAGACATAACCGCACGGTTGGTGGATCTGCTCGCGCTTCGTCCTCGGATACTTCCTGCACTGCAGAGGCCTGATCAGGTAGGCACTGCAATATGCGGTATTCGGTTTTCCGTCTTCGAACTTGAGGAAAGGGCATCTCACCAAGAACATGCAACAAGCTCCGCATCTGTTGCATTCACCGGTCCTGCTCTCATCGACTGGAAGGACCAGGCTCGTGGCGAACCGCTTTGCTTTCCCGTCGAACATGCCACATGACTCTCTTGGCACCTGCGCTCTCCTCATACCCCTATCGTGGTTCCTGCTCCTTGTTCCTTTCCCTGGTCATTATGCAGGCCTCATCTTCCGGTCCATACAGGGGCTGTCCACGCCGTCACGCCGGGTCCGCCGTTCAAAGGAGATTCGGTGCTCACTCTCAAGTAGAAGTAGTGAGCGGTTCCGGAGGTGAATGTGACGGTCAGGTCGACGGTCGTCCCACTCGTAGGCACACTTGCGACGACTTCCCCTCCGTCGGAGACTATCTCGACGAGGGTGATAGCATCACTTGCGACTTCATCTGGGTCCACGATGTTGATGGATGCCTTGTAGACAGTCGTGTCTCCTCCAAGCTCAGATCCCATGACCGCGCCATTGAGGGTGTACGAGACCCTGAGGTTCTTGTCGAGAGTGGCGTACCCCCGACATGCACTCATGGCAGCGTACAGGTTGTCCGGTGTGAGGCTCGGCGCAAGGAGCACTGTCCTGATCTCATGACCCGCGATCCAGTCGGGATTGTGCGTGTCCGAGTTGGCAGAGGGCATCAAGTGCCAGCCTGCATCCAATGCCATGACATAGTTGTCCTCGGTGAACTCAGTGTTCCACACCTCGATGATGTTCATTGCGGTGTCTCTGGTCTCAGTTAGGTAGCTGTAGTCCTCATAGTCGTCGGTCATATAGTACGGGTGGTTGAACTGGCCGATTGCGCCAGGCTGACTGGCGATCCAGTCATAGATGTCTGGAAGCCTGTCGAACCGATATCCCAGCGGTTCCTGCGGGGGGAGCTCTCGGACGTTGTATACGTTAATCTCCCCGAGGTGTCCGAGCATCCACGTCTCGTAACCCGCCATTGCCACGAACTTCTTTGATGTGTAGTAATCCGCCGCCACCAGGGCGTCGGCCCACTCCTCCGAGTCCATGGTCAGCCCCTTATATGCGTTCCAGGATGAAACATGGTCTGTTACAGCCATATAGTCCGCCCCGGCATCAATAGCAGCCTGGTAGGCGTCCCACGGGGTGCCCTCCCAGGCGTCTGAGTACGATGTATGGGTGTGCAAGTCTCCGAAGTACATGTTATAGGCAACCGGACGAGCCTTTGTCCCTGCCGATTGAACATCGCCGCTGAAATAAGGTCCCATCATTGCGAAAATGGCCCCAAAGCACGCTAATGTCACCAACGTTCTCTTCATCGTAGAATCTCCCCCCAAAGCTGATTGGAGGTATCGCCTAAGCGGTATTAATTCGTTTGGCCAGTCGTCTCCAGAATCATCGTCGATAGCCTGCCCGAAGTCAATGATCAGTACAAGACATTCTCCCTGATCACTACCTTCCCGTTCCTCGTGCAGACGCCCTCGCTCTCAACACGGCTCCTCCTGCCGGCGGCCGCCTTCTTATCCCCACCGAAGCTCCCGTCCGACTTGACAACTCGCCAACAGGGCACTATCGGGTAGAGGGGGTTGTTATGTAGCGTATTAGCGACAGCTCTCATGGCCTTTGGTCGGCCGATCTTCTTGGCGATCCTCTGATACGTACAGACCTTCCCGTAGGGGATTCTGTAGGTTTCCACATAGACAGCCCTCTCGAACTCCGACGAATCGCCGAGATACTGGATTACGTCCTGCTCTGTCTTGACATCCTCCTTTCGCACGGCCTCACCTCAGGGATTGCCCAGTGTCCTGCGATGCGAGGGCGTCGTCAAGACGATTTCGCGAGGGTCCGTGAAACTGCCTCGCTCAGGTCCGTT
>CAZTFD010000255.1:0-2147 GCA_964612225.1 uncultured Thermoplasmata archaeon
ACAAGGTGCAATCGATTGACGAGCCGCTTTGCTCTGGCTGCGGCGTGTGCGCGCAGGTCTGCCCGTACAAGGCCATCAAGGAGGCGAGATGATGGTCGATATCTACCTCGTCGGAGTCGGAGGGCAAGGGATCATCACTGCATCGAAGATCATCGGGGACGCAGCGATCCTTGGCGACAAGAACGTACTCCTGAGCGAGACCCACGGGATGGCGCAGAGAGGTGGTTCTGTCGTATGCACTGCGAGGATTGGAGACGTCCAGAGCCCGCTGATACCTGACGGACGTGCGGATCTGATACTGTCCTTTGAGGCGCTCGAGACCGTACGAGCCATCTCCAAAGCGAACGACCGGACAGTCGTGGTGACATCCACAGAAAGGATCGTGCCTCTGAGCGTGTCCGCACAGAAGCTGAGGTATCCAACGCTTGAGGAGATCAAGATCGAAGTGGAGAAGGTCGCGAAGCGATTTCTTGCAATCGATGCGAGGAAGCTTGCTGAGGAGTCCGGAGCGCCCATGTCCTCGAACATCGTGATGGTTGGGGCATTAGCTGGGACCGGGATATCCGAGCTGGATAGAGCGCACTTCGAGAAAGCTATCGAAATGAACATCCCGCGCATGGTCCAGGAGAACCTGGTTGCCTTCGCCCGCGGGTTCGAAGCGACTGCGAAGTGGATACGCCTCTGAGAATGTTTTAAGACAGCGAATGGTATTGGCTTCGCTGGGCCCATGGTCTAGCGGTTATGACAACGCCCTTACACGGCGTAGATCACCGGTTCAAATCCGGTTGGGCCCACTCCTTGTTCTGGCCAGAGCACCATACCTAGATTACAGACAAACAGATTTCCCGGTTGATTGAATCCTGATCTCAATTCCCTGACTATGAACGCCTTTGGGCCACTTCGGACGCGAGCCCTCCCACATTTTATTCTGAATTGATGATTTATGTCGAACTAAACAGAAAGACCATTCGCAGCAGAAAGAGATTCGGATATGATGGGTCGTGAGATCTAATGGGAGGAAGAGACCCATCGCAGGTCCGCAGAAACCAATATATACGCAGCAATGGAGTACAAAAGTCCGCCAACTGTCTGGGTGGTCTGACATCTTGGAGAGGAAAGTAGGGTTAATCCCCAAGGTCATGATAAGCGGGCCATTGGGGCTCAAGGAGTATGGCGTCCTCGTGACGGATCGCAGGACGATTTTTGTCCTCGAGAAGAAGAGCAGCGCCGCAATTGGCGGGGCCATTGGCGGAGCAATTGGTGCAATCATTGCCGATGCAATAACCTCTTCCGAGAGGACCTATGACTACGAGAATGAGAATCCGGACAGGTTGGGGTCGGATGAAAGGAATGTCGTCGTACCACACGACCAGATAAGCCGAATCCGCTTGAAGAAGGGACTTTCTGGATGCTCTCTGCTTATGGAGTACAGTGATTCATCCGGAAAGGCGCGGAAGGTCAAGGCAATGCTGATGCCTCCTCCGGAGCTGATTCAGCGAAGAAAGAGTGAGGGCGTCAAGGGGAAGGCGGTCGTGGCAGACTACGCCAAGAGTGCACAAAGGGTCTTCGAACTCGCCCTTCCAGCATCGGTCGCTCAGAATGGAGAGTGGAGGATATGAAGAAGAGCAAGATAATGACAGCCGTCGGTGGAATTCTCATTGCATTGGGGCTGATCGGAGTGGTTTGGGGAATCCAACCGGCCAAGGGAACGGAGACACTGACAATACCTAGCGGAGATGGCTACTTTGGGTATTTGAAAATCTCAGGTTGGCTGAACGGACATCTATCGGGAGATTTCTCGGTGACGTCTGATGGAATCGTGAACTTCTACATTCTCGATCCATCACAGTATGACGAGTACAGCTATGACCTGCAGCCGAGTGACAACATGAAGTCAATTTCAGCTTCAACAGGGGAGTTCTCAGTTGATCTTCCTTCTTCGGGCAGTTACTACATGGCGATAGACCATGGCTCAGGCTACGAGTCAATGACACAGACCGTCGAAATCAACTTTGAGGTCACGGGCTTCGATATGATCTTCCTCTTCGGCGGAATAGTGCTCGCGGCAATAGGCGCTGTGGTCTCTCTGCTCGGACTTAGGGTGAGGGCAAAGGAAACCGTCGATGTCACTGCAAAGCCTACCATAT
>CAZTFD010000256.1:0-2144 GCA_964612225.1 uncultured Thermoplasmata archaeon
CGCCCACCACTACAAGATGCCATCATGCGTCGGAGTGTCCGCGACAGCGAAGGAGCCGGGAGACCAGGCAGTCATGGAGTACTATACTGGTTGCGCCGGTCCGTTGCTTGCGGGAGCTGATCTCATGTGCGGCGTCGGACTGCTTGAGGACTCGAGCTGCCTCTTCTACGAGGAGATCGTGATCGATGACGAGATTGTCGGTGCGATCGCTAGGCTGATCAGAGGCGAATGGGCGAACGACGAGACAATGGCGTTGGATGTCATCGAGAGAGTGGGCCCGGGCAAGAACTTCCTGGCCCAGAGGCACACGATGACTCACATGAAGACCGAGTTCTTCATGCCGAACCTCGTTGACAGACGCTCGTTCGACGCATGGTCGCAGGCCGGCTCCAAATCCATGAGGGAGAGGGCGCGGGATAAGGTCAAGGATATACTCGCAAACCACAAGGTTCCGCCACTCGATGCAGCTGCCCAGAAGAAGCTGGACGCCATAATCGAGAAGGCAAAGAAACCGATGTGGGGCGGGGAATCGAAGACCCACTAAACCTATTGCTGGCCGGACGCCGAGATGCGTTCCGGCCACCATCACCAATTCTACCATTTCTCACAAACGGGATATAGCTTTCACGGAACGGTCAGAGGAGATATCGGGGGACACTTAATGGCGAACTCGATCCCCGTCCGCTGCAGACGGGATTTGTTGGATAGGAACGGTGTCGCGAGCATACGGTACGCGGCACTGGAGATTCTCGAGAGAACGGGAGTTGCGGTCCGAAGCGAAAAAGCGCAGAAGCTGCTATGCGAGGCTGGATGCGACGTTGACAAGAAAAGCGCAGTCGTGAAATTCCCTCAATCGCTCGTGTTGGAGTGTGCGAGGAAGAACGATAGGTCGGTCACTTTCTACGGCAGAACCAGGAAGCACGACGCTAGATTGGACTTCGAGCATGTCCATGTATGCTCCGATGGCAACGGCACCGATGCGATGGATTTCGAATCGAGGCAGAGGAGGCCCTCGATGAAGTCCGATGTCGCCAAGAGCGCCTTCATCGCAGATGCGCTCGCAGGACACGGTGTGAACTGGCCGTCTGTGACTTCGCAGGATGTTCCCGTGGGAACGAGGCACATTCACGACCTTCAGGCATCGTTCGAGAACACCGAGAAGCACATCACGATCGCAACGAATACATCGGTCTGGGAGTCCCAGGACGTCGTCGAGCTCGCAGCTGCGGCCGTTGGCGGACCCGAGGAACTCAGGAAGAGACCAATCATATCATCAATACACACGAGCTTCTCGCCCCTTCAGATAGAAGGCGGGAGCCTCGATGCCGGCCTATTCATGGCTGAAGCTGGAATACCGATATGTTTCTACGTTATGCCAGGTCCTGGGTCTACCGGCCCCGCGACATTGGCAGGGTCGGTCGCGCTCGGGGTCGCGGAGGCGCTGGCCGGCAACACGATCATGCAGGTGCAGACACCAGGAACGGCATTCGTTTTCTCTTGCGGCATGGCCGTCCTGGACATGAAGACCTCGACCCGTGCTGGAGGAGGACCAGAGCACGGTCTCACATCCGCGGCGTACTCCCAGATGGCGCACAGCATGGGATTCCCATCTCTTGTCGGCGGATTCGTGACAACGGCAAAGGAACCGGACGAGCAGGCTGCGTATGAGAAATTCGCCAGCGCAGTCACACCGATACTCGCAGGTGCGGACATGATAGCCGGAATAGGATTGATCGAGGACTGCAGGACCCTCTGGCTCGAGCAACTGGTTATCGACAGCGAGATGTCCAAGATGATCGAGAGGATGGCACGAGGGATCGATGTAAGCGAGGATTCGCTCGCACTCGATGTGATCCATAAGGTCGGAATCGCCAAGGATTACCTCGGACAACGGCACACGATGGAGCACTTCAGGACGGAGCATTTCATCCCGGTTGTCTCCGACAGGTCATCGTTCGACACTTGGACCGCGAAGGGCTCAAAGACCCTCATCCAACGGGCTGGAGACGAGGTCAAGCGGATCTTCAGAGAGCACAGGGTAGAGCCTGTCAGGGGAGAGGTCGCGGAGACCGCCACGAAGCTCATCCGGAAAAGAATGAAGTGACCTTTGACCTTTCATTCCTTCACTGTCGTGAAGCATGCGC
>CAZTFD010000257.1:0-2122 GCA_964612225.1 uncultured Thermoplasmata archaeon
GGTCGTATTAACCTTCCTTAGGGGCCTTTCCGAGAATCATGGTGGACCCTGTGGGATTTGAACCCACCAAGAACACTAGCTCGACCCGAGAAGGCACAAGATCGCCCGTCTTACGCATCTTTGGGAGGCAACTTGAAAAATGGCTCAAGCCTCTTTTCTCGTCACGGGCCTCTATCTTGACAGGCTCATCGTGGACAAGCTCTCCAGTTTCCGCGCGTTTCGTGTGCAACTTGTGCAGGACTGCTCCCGAGTCTTAAGTCGTCCATCGTAGGAAGATTCGCCCATAAGATTCGGAGCAATGAATTGAATAGAAGATACCTCAGTATCGGTGTGGGCGGCGTCAGTCGACGTGAAAAGTGCTAAGGAGCCTCCGGCTGTATCGAAGCCAATCGTGAATCATCAGGCGAAAGGTCGAGAGAAGGCGTTCATCTTTCTCGTGCTTTGTTCAGCGGCTCTCCTTGCTGGTTTAACCCTCGCAGGCTTTGGTCGTGTGGCCTTATCTGCCACCGTGTTCGTCCCCCTCCATGTCGTTCTGTTGTTGTTCAGCATCTCCGTGTCGTTGGGCGTGTTCGCTGTGCGTTGGATGACGTACAGTCCACGCTCAGATGCTCAGAGCCTGTTCATCGGTGCGGCTTTTCTTGCTGTCGCGGCAATTGATACTCTTCATCTGCTCACCGACATTGGCATGCCCGTCTATCTCACTGCCTGGACACCCTCAATTCCCGCATATGCTTGGGTTCTCGGTCGGTTCACCATGGCGTTCGGCCTGCTTATTGCGTTCATGCTGCCCAGTGACCGACACTACAGATGGGTTCCCCCGCCTTTAACCCTCTTCGTTTCCGTCTTATACGCGGCAGGAGTCATCTTCTTGCTCTCGTTCTATGTGTCCTCTCTTCCGCCGTTGCAGACCCATGCCGAGGGACTCGAACTGACAACGACATTCTACGATTACATGATTGTCGCAGTGTTAATCCTGGTTGGTGCCGTGTACTGGCGGTCCGCTTTTCGAGCGAGTGACCGGACACACTTCTACATCTTATGCGCAGTTGCTCTCGCGATCTTCGGGGAGTTGTCCTTCACGTTGTGTGGCGTCGAGGACTGCGTAGTGGACCTCTTGGGACACTTGTTCGTGGCTGCGAGCTTCGTTTTCGTTATGTGGGCGCTGTTCAGATCCTCCGTGCTGCAGCCATACGAGCAACTTTGGAGAACGAAAGGTATCCTTGAACGAAGGACGGTCGAGGCAGAGGCAGCTACCGAACGGGCCAGGACGTACCTCGACTTCCTCAGCCACGACATCACGAACATACTCACACCAATTATGACGTACGGAGAGATGCTCAGTCTGAGTGATGAATCCTCTCCGAGAACGAAGAAGTTCTCCGCCAAGATCATGTCCCAAGCCAATCGTGCCACCCAGTTCATCACGAACCTGAGAAGATTCTCCAGGACTGAGAGTGCTGCGGCCGTGGGGTTCGATGACTTTGACCTTGAAAAGGCGCTTGTGGATTCAGAGGCAGAGACTCGCGGGAAGTATCCCCACAAGAAGATGAACGTGAGGTATGTCCTACCAGCCGAGAGACCAATGCTGGCTGTAGGAGCTGGCCATATCGAAATCTTGATTAGCGAGATCTTCGAGAACGCCGTGAAACACTCGATCGCTGATTCTGTCGAGATTGAGGTCACCGTGTCCGAAAAAGGGAGAACCGAGGAGGGACCCCAGTGGAAGGTCGAGATTGCTGACAACGGACCAGGGGTTCCTGATTTCCTCAAAGACGGCTTGATGGCCGGAGCCTTTGATGATGCCCACACCCTGTCGAGGGGGATAGCGTCAGCACTCTGTTTCATGTCCCTTGTGGCGGAGCAGGTGGGAGGAAGGTTGTACATCGTCGACAGAGTTCTGGACGACCCGTCGAAGGGAACGAAGGTCGTCCTGATTCTCCCAAAGGCCGAATAGCGCATGGAGGCATGTGTGTACTCAAAAGCCTGGCCATTTCTCAGACAAACGATCATCGCACGAAACTAGACTCCTTCTTTTCCTTCGCTATGGTTTTTTCCGAGGCGAGGCTCAAATAGTTTTGCTACTGTCGTGTCAGCGTGGCCAGGCGTCTGCACAGCAGATATA
>CAZTFD010000258.1:0-2049 GCA_964612225.1 uncultured Thermoplasmata archaeon
AGACACCGCCACGATCACCTGCATCCTGAGGTTGGTCCAGCCGAATATGTTAGATTTCATGGCTCATCAGAATGTAGTGGCCAATAATGAATCCCGCGGCGAACCAGCCTTGCTCGAAGTCGATTCAGTGCACCGCGTCTTTGGCAGACAAAAAGACTCTGAACGGGCAATCGACTCATGCAAGAAGGGCACGCAGCAGTCTCTCAATTCCAGACTTGAAGATCTGTTGAGAAGTCTCATCAGGTAGCTCTTTACCCGCCATCTGGACGATTATCGAGCTGGGCATTCTGCCGATGTTTCGTTCGTTCCGGAACATCTCAATGAACGAATCATGAGGTCCGACAAGCTCTATGGTTGGCTGAGCGGGTCTGCCTTTGCTCACTGAGGCGTGTCCTTCATCATCTATCACGAGGGTCACTTCCTCGAACTCGCTCTTGAAGACCAGAGCACCAGAGCGCCAGAATCTCCCTCTTAGCTTCCCAATCAATCCGCTGCGCTTCCTCGCCGCGTTCTCTTCGATCCTCAGAAGGTTGCGACTGAGAATGCTTTCGATCTTGGTCGTCGGTCGCGGCCCGTGCAACTCGGCGCTCTTTGTGGTCAAGTCGCCTTTGAGCTCTGCGGCGCATTTCCCGCAATAGAATGCATAGTCAGGGTTCTCAGAACCGCAGCTACTACATTTCACTCGCATTACCCAGGACCAGAATGCCTGTACTTGTCCTAAATCATTCTGAAGGAACGTATGCGGGCGCGAAGGGATTCGAACCCTTGACCACTTGCTTAGGAGGCAAGTGCCATATCCTGACTAGGCCACGCGCCCGTGGAGAGAACTATCCTGGTCACGAGAAACGCGCCGGGATATATAAAATGGGCTGGACCACGAGCAGCGAAGTTTCAGGCCTTCCGTTCCTCTTCCGACAGCTCCTCTGGGGCCTTCTCCTTTCTTGGCTCCTCGTCCTTCTTCGCTTCGGGAGCCTCCTTCTTCTCGGCCTTCTCCTTCTTTGGCTCCATTGCCTTCTCGGCCTTGGCCTCCGGGGCCTTATTCTCGGCCTCCTCCTTCTTAGGCTTCTCATATTCCTCGACGAAGGAGATGGTGTCAGCACCGACGACTTCCCTGAGGTCGGTCACGAGCCTGTACTTCGCAAGCATCCACCTTTGGTCATACTTGCATGAATCGGACAGTTTGATCTTGAAGTCCTTCCCGTGGTGCTCGATCTCGAAACCGTCAGCGGTGCCATAGGCCATCTTCAGAAGCAGCTTGACGACATCGACCGGCTTCGAGGGCTTCTCGACGACCTTGTACTTGTACTTTAGAGTCCGGCCAGCAAGCCTGTTGTTGAAATCCAGCCTCACACGGCCAGCCGTCACCGCGGTGATGATCGCAGGCTTGTTCTTCACTGTAACCTCGAGCCCCACCCTCGGTTCGATCTCCTGTTTGACGAATTCTCTCAGGGGGTGCAGCTCGACCAGCTTCGGATCCCTCGGGCCAGCGCCCTTGTCTGGCGATATCACGATCTCATAGTCCTTGCCGATCTCGGCCTTGAGGATCGATTCGTCCAGGCCTGGGAACAGCCTCCCCTTGCCGACTATCAGCGGCTGCGGACCGTAGACCATCTTCTCGTTGAACATGTCGTGCTCCTTGGCCAATGACTCGCTCGTCGTGTCGAATAGCTCGTTCGAGTCCTGGATCCATCCTTCGAAATCCGCAAGGACGATGTCTCCCGCCTTGATCCCGGACTCGGTGGCCTCCACGGTCTCTTCCTTCTCGTGGTGCTTCTTTGCACCCTCTTTCTCAGTCATCAAATCTCACCGCTGATGTGCGTTTTGTGTGGATACTTAGCCGCCATTTAAAGCTTCCGCCCTTATCCGAGGCGTGTTCTGAGACCGCCTGGACGTGGTCCTGAACGAGACTTCCAGAAATGCGTCCGCCCATCAAAATCTATAAGGGCATACCCTCTTTACTCAGCTGGACGCGACGCCACTGTAGCTCAGCTGGTAGAGCAGCTGATTTGTAATCAGCAGGTCGGGAGTTCAAATCTCCCCGGTGGCTCA
>CAZTFD010000259.1:0-2048 GCA_964612225.1 uncultured Thermoplasmata archaeon
GGAAAACCTCATCCCTGATAGGTAGACTGGCTCGACCTTATGAACCACGAGTGCGATTACGTGAATCGTGGGGTTCAAGATCGTAGGTGTCATAGGATCTAGCCAGGCAGAAGGAGAGCTCTTGACCCTTGCTGAGGAAGTTGGGGCCGAGATAGCGAAGAAAGGTGCTGCCGTCGTATGCGGCGGCCTCACGGGCGTGATGGAAGCTGTGTGCAGAGGTGCACGAAGGGAGGGCGGACTCACCATCGGGATAATCCCCACAGACAACAAGGCCGATGCAAATCCGTATGTCCAGATACCGATCGTTACCGGGATGGGGATGGGCAGAAACGTCATGCTCGTCAAGACAGCTGATGTCGTCATCGCGGTCGGAGGGGAGTTCGGCACGCTCTCGGAAATCGCTCACGCGCTCAAGCTGGGGAAGACCGTCATCGGCCTGCGCTCCTGGAAGTTGGAGAGAGCGTGCTCCAAACCGATTCCGGGTCTAATCGAAGTCGACAGCCCGAAGAAGGCGGTAGACCTCGCTCTGAGCGTAATTTCTGCGAAAAGGTAATGGCAGACCGCTTCCTCAGAGGATTGACGCGAGGAGATGTTGTCACGTGCCAAAATCGAAGGTAGTCGTCGCTCTCGACCCGGACAGGGCGAGTGGGGCAAGGAAAGTAATTCGGACCATTGGCATGCCGGATCTCAGAGGCAAGACCGTTCTAGTCAAGCCGAACTTCAACACGGCCGATCCTGCGCCGGGGTCCACTCACAACGACACACTAAGGACAATGATTGAGCTGATCAAGGAGCAGGGACCGAAGAAGATAGTCGTCGGAGACAGAAGCGGCCCCGCCAAGACAAGCAGGGTCTTTCAGGAGAAGGGCATTTTCTCGTTGGCGGAGGAGCTGGGATTCGAGTGCCTGGTGTTCGACGAGATGCCGAAGAGCAACTTTGTGAAAGTGAAACCGCCCGGGAGCCACTGGTTGAATGGTTTCTGGTTCGCCAAGCCCGTCCTCGACGCGGATGCTGTAGTATGCCTATGCTGCCTGAAGACGCACCAGTACGGAGGACATTTCACGATGTCTCTGAAGCTGACGACTGGGATGGTCCACAGCAGCAACATGACCGAGCTGCACACATCCGTGATCAACCAGAGAAACATGATTGCCGAAATGAACTACCCATACAAACCCGCGCTCGTGGTTATGGATGGAGTGGAGGCGTTCTACACGGGAGGCCCTATGTCCGGTTCGAGATGGAAGGCGGACCTGACTTTCGCATCCTCCGATCGAGTGGCACTGGATGCGGTAGGCGTGGCAACATTGAAGATGCATGGGAGCACGAGCAAGATCGACAAGAAGCCCATCTTCAAACAAGACCAGATCAGAAGAGCCGTTGAGCTCGGCCTGGGAGCCTCCGGTCCGGAGATGATAGACGTGATTCCCGCAGATGATGCATCGAAGGATGTTGCTGAGAGAATTGCGAGTGTGCTAGCGAAAGGCTAACGAGTCTCGAGCTCAATCCAGAACGGCAAGTTCATGGCCATAGGGCCGTCTGCCAGGAATGAGGCCAACGCGCTGCATTGGTTCGGGGTAGTGAACTGCCTTCGTCTGTACATCTTCTGCAAAGTCAATCTAGAAGCGCCAGGCTGAATCGGCCAGCTGTTACTCTGAATCTACCGTGCTTGTCTGATGTGGTTTTCCATGTGTAATGTAACAGTGTTATATACTATGATTACCGTAAGGGGCCAAATTGCTGGACACGACGACCAGCACCATTCGGACGTCTAGACAGATCGATTGGGGTGACATGTTGAGAGCTGGTGATTCGAGCAGAATGGACAGAACGAGTTTGACCGGTGAATTTGTGAAGGTTACGGAGCAACGTCCAAGAGCGACGACTCGTACCATATCACGAAAACGAGTCGCATCGTTGCTAGCCTTGGTCGGAACGATCGTGTTGCTGGCAGTTGCTTTGGCTCCTGCTAGTATATCGTCTGCACAGCCGACTCGCGAGGTGGATTGCACCGGCTGCCATGATGTGCAGTCTGCGGGATTGCTCAG
>CAZTFD010000260.1:0-1310 GCA_964612225.1 uncultured Thermoplasmata archaeon
TCGAGGCGCTTGCCCACGGGAGCACGACTGAAGCAGGCGGCAACGTCGACGGGACGCCGATAAGGTCCTCGGAGACCTACGACCCCGCGACGAACCAATGGACGCGCGCGGACGACATGGCCTTCCAGAGGGCAAGTTTCTCGCTGGCAAGGCTTCCGAACGGCCTCGTGATGGCCGCCGGCTCATACAGCTCGCTGGGAACAACCTCGTCAGCAGAGGTGTACAGCTCATACAACAATACGTGGTGGACTGTGCCCTCGATGGCGCGGTCGAGGGGCGCCCACGGATCCGCAGTCGCAGAATCCGGCAAGGCGCTGTACGTCATCGGTGGCTGGAGCGGGAGCGTGCTCACCGCATCCGTCGAGAGGTTCTCGCAGGTGAGCGTTCCAGTGCCGGACTTCTGCGAGCCCATCGACCTGCTCCCGCTGGTGCTGCAGGCCACAGAGCTTCCAGGACATTCCGTGAACGGCTTGATCGCGAAACTGTACGCCGCCCAGGGTGAGTTCGAGGCTGGGGACATCGACACCTGCCTCAACATCATGAAGGGCTTCTACAACCAGCTCAGAGGGTTCACGCAGAGCGGTCACATGACGACCGAGCACTCGGACGCGATCTACGCGGGCTACGTATCCGTGGTCACTTGCCTCGGAGGAACGCCTCAACCTCCCATAGAGACGAACCCTTGAACGGCCCTCTGAAGGCCTCGAATAAGCTGATTTTCCGATGTGAAAACCGCAGCGGAAAATGATGCTTCTCGCGGTTATTCCGCGTCTGACAGCGATGTCTGACATGAATAACTACTGTCTGACACGCAAAATCCCACCGCCCCATTAAATACGAGAGTTTGTAATAATGCAGGCTCGCTCGATGGGATGCACTTGAGAGGAGGTGATTCTGATTAAACTGAAGAAGCGGATGCTCGTTCTAGCTACGGTCGGTGCTGCGCTGATCCTCGGCGTTGCAATGATTGTCTCGTTGAAAGGCGATGACAAGCCAGCAATCACGACCAATCCCCCGCCCGCGGACGACGAGCCCGTAGACGACGCTCCAGTGACCCCCGCTGACGAAGATACCTATGTGCCACCGACGTTGGATGATGACGATGATGTCGCAGACGAACCTGAGGTGCCCGGTGATGATGATACAGGGCCAGGGGACGATGACGACGACTCATCTGATAACGACAAGGCCCGTGGGTTGGCCCGCGCTGCCCAGGTACACCAACGCAACATGGATAGAATGATGGACAAGGGCAAGACAGCTCCACAGGGACTCGTGCAGTCCATGGAGATGCTTGCCGAGAAGTACGC
>CAZTFD010000260.1:1344-2046 GCA_964612225.1 uncultured Thermoplasmata archaeon
TGGACAACAATGGGAAGCACAAGGGATGGGGTCAGTCCGGTAAGGCGTGATCTGGCTGAGGGGCCTCTGTAATGACGGTCTCTCAGCGTTCTTTAAACCATTTCAAGAATTTCTATGATTTCAGACATGGCTCTCGGCCTCACGAGGCCTGCTGGGACGTATAACCGGATGGCTTGTAGGGCTCGACGATTATCCTCGCGCTCTTCCAGATGGCGGTGAGGTAGTAGTCGTATGTGCCGACCTTGTGGAACGTGACGCTCCAGTAGTCCCCGGGCGCGATGAGCAGGCCGCTCTGGAACAGCGCGTCAGGGTGCTCCCCGGTCTGATCGAGCTTGCCGCTCCTCACTGCGATGCCTGGCGGCGGCGCCCAGGAACGGTTGACCCAGACGACCTTGGTACCTTCCACGATGCGGATGACCGCTGGCATGACCTCTTGCCCCAGCAGGTCCACGTACGCCTCGAACCTGGGAGGCGGAGGAGGCGGGGGAGGCGCGAGCTGTTGTGTCGGGGGTACGGCGCGGTATGTCTGCACCTGAGCCGGACGGAAGGTCGTCCTCGCCGCGAGGCTGCGCCTTCTCGACCTGGCAGCCAGGGCTATCGCGGGGATCGCGATGAGCACGGCCATCAGGAGAATGAAGTTGTACACGCCGAGATCGTTGAATATGAAATTCTGGACCTCTTTCAGGAACTGCGCGAACAATC
>CAZTFD010000261.1:0-2044 GCA_964612225.1 uncultured Thermoplasmata archaeon
CGAAACTCGCATATGGATATGCAGACCTCAAGCCCTACATCTCGGAGGAGCAGCTGAAGATACACTACGAGAAGCACCACCAGGCGTACGTGAACGGCGCCAACGGCATCCTCGCCAAGCTGGACAAGGCGAGGGCGGACGGCACCGACTACGATGTCAAGGCGACCCTGAAGGAGCTCTCGTGGAACATCGGCGGCCATGTGCTGCACACGCTCTTCTGGGGCAACCTAGCTCCCAAGGGTAAGGGGGGCGACAAGCCCGGCGGGAAGCTCGCGGACTGGCTTGTCAAGGAGTTCGGCACGGTGGACCGGTTCAAGAAAGAGTTCACGATGGCTGCGAACTCGGTCGAAGGCTCCGGCTGGGCAGCTCTGGCACTGGGCGCGCAGACCACAAGGCCGTTCATCATGCAAATCGAGAAGCACAACCTCAACGTGATGCCGACCTACACGATCCTCATGGTCGTCGATGTGTTCGAACACGCGTACTATATCGACTACAAGAACGACCGCGGGAAGTTCGTGGAAGCTTTCTGGAACCTTGTCGACTGGAACGCGGTGGGCAAGAGGTTGGAAGCGCACGCCTGAGCCCACTGATTCTGAAACCCCTTTTGTTCTTCAACCAAATGAGTCTACGTGAGCAATAGCAGGAGAAGAATCGCGCAGATGACCGCCGCGGATACTAGGAATGATGGCATCAGAGACCCGAGAGTCAACCCTTCTTCGCGACCGATCTGGGAGATCTCAATCCTGTAATTGAAACCGCAATGTGGACATACGGTGAAGTAGACAGCCTGATCCATGGTTCTGCCGCAGGATACGCAAGTCTTGGGCTTCAGATGTCGGCTCTCTGTTGTCCGTCGTCGCAATTCCTTCCCGCAGGAATCGCAGAACCTCACCCCCTTGGTATCCTCCCTAGGGCAATAAGGGCTGATCATTCGCTATCCTCCGTGAGTCTTTTGCGCTGCTCACTTAAACATGTTTCTAATTGCCGGCTTTGTTCTGAATCCCGCTTTCAGAAACCCTTTTAGACCAGTTCTCTATCCTCCGTGCGATTAGGACAATTGGGAGAGGTCTCCGATGGCGGTAGCGCGGTTGAAGTTTCTCGACAAGGACGAGGAGGAGCTGGTACACGAACAGAGTCTGAGATGCCTCGAGAGGATCGGGGTCATGGTCAAGAGCCAGATTGTCCTCAAGATGTTGGAGCGCGCGGGCGCGACCATCGATCTCAAGAAAGGCGTCGCCAAGCTTTCCGAGGAGATCGTAATGGACGCCGTCAAGAATGCCCCCAAGCGGATCAAGCTCGGCGCTCGCGACCAGAAGCACGAGAGAGAGATCCCCGTGGACACCTATCCTCTCCTCTCGACCACGGGCCTCGCCGTTTACACTCGCGACCTGGAGACTGGGAAGCAGAGGCCGACCACGAACAGGGACCTCGCGAACTTCTCGATCATGGCGGACGCGATGCCCGGGATCGACATCTGCTGGACCACGGTCACCGCTACCGATGTCCCACAGGATGCCCTTGCGGTCAATTCTCTCTGGACCGTCCTGCAGAACAACACGAAACACATCCACGTCGTGCCCGCAACTCATGGCGCTGATGATGCTCGGAAGCAGGTCGAACTCGCCTCTCTTGTCGTAGGGGGCCCCGAGCAGCTGAAGAAGAAGCCCATCTTCTCGGTGATCAGCTGCTCGATCGCACCACTCTGCTTCGAGAAGGCTGAGATCGAAGCTCAGGTGGAGTTCGCGAGGGCGGGCATACCTGTGATTTCAATGTCAATGTCGATCTCCGGGCTGTCATCGCCTGTCACGATGGCGGGGACTCTGGAGAACATCAACGCTGAGAACCTTGCGAGCCTGGTCATCTCTCAGACTGCTTCTCAGGGAGCGCCGTTCGTCTACAGCTCGGAATCCGCTCCGATGAACATGATGACTGGAGTGATGGACTACAACTCCTATCACCTCCCGCTCATCTCTTCTGGTGCTGCGCAGATGGCCAAGCGGTACGGCCTGCCGTGCCACACCTCCAGCTGGGGCTTCGAGAC
>CAZTFD010000262.1:0-2038 GCA_964612225.1 uncultured Thermoplasmata archaeon
GGTCGAGAGCGACGGGCAGCGTCTGCTCATTGACACCGGGTCGCCAAGAGAATGCAGGGCGCTCCTGTCGGCTCTTGAGCGGATAAGTGTATCAGCGGACAGCATCATGCACTTGGTCAACACGCACATGCACATCGACCATGTCGGATGCAACCACCTGTTCAGAAGTGCGAGGACCTATGCACACGCTTTCGAATCCCCGCCTGTCGGAACGGTCAAGATCACAGATTCGTTGATAGTACTACCCGGAATCGAGATCGTACCCACTCCTGGCCATACTTACGGATGCATCACCGTCTTTGTGGAGGGCGAGAAGCGATATGCGGTGTGTGGCGACGCGATCCCCACCAAGGAGAACTATCTGAAGCACGTCCCTCCGTTCATAAACGTGGATCCAAAGCTCGCACTGAAGAGCATGGATGCGATAGTCGGATTCGCGGATGTCATCGTTCCGGGCCACGACGCCCAATTCGATGTGGTCAGAAAAGAGTAAGACACACTAGTGCAATCCCATGGTATCATGACCGTCCCAACATCAATCCTCGTAGAATGCCCGACCTGCCGAAAGGAGACCCTGCACGAAGTGCTCTCTGGAAAGATGGGCGGCAAGACTCAGACTGTCCTCGACTCGACGGTCCGATGCAGAGAATGCGGACAGGTCCACCATTCAGTCATGAAGGCTGAGAAGCCAATCGCATTGCCCGTCATCATCAGCTGGCTCGAGAAGTCTGAGAAATCAACAATCACTATCGGTCCCGATGAGGTCCTGTCTGTCAACGATGAGGTGATGTGCGGCGACAACCCAGTGCTCGTTACCTCGATAGAATCCAATGGCGCTCGAGTAGACAAGGCGAAAGCAAGGGAAATCCAGACCGTCTGGGGAAAGAAATTCGACAAAGTAAGGGTCCCCGTCTCCGTCAGCCATCTCGGCAAGAGCTACGCTGAGCACATCCTCGCAGTCCCTGATGAGGAGTTCTTCATAGGCGACATACTCGAAGTCGGAAATCGCGAGGTCGTTATCCATGCAATCAAGATCGAGGACAAGTCTCTCAGAACTGGTGGAGCTGCAGCCAGGGACATAGTCAGGATCTATGCGAGCATCGTGAGAAGGACCTCTGCTTGAGCCTATGTGTCCGCCGTCAAGCTTTTGGATAACCGAGAGCATGTCCCAGCAGATGCCTGATCTCGAGGAGGAACGCAATCGGCTGGTCGACAGTCTGATAAGCAGGGGATACGTGACCAGCAAGGCCGTCGAAAGAGCTATGAGGCGGGTTCCCAGGGAGGAGTTCCTTCCCAGGGATATGAAAGATGAGGCGTATGTCGATTCTCCACTCCCGATAGGCGAGGGCCAGACAATATCCGCTCCGCACATGGTCGCGATAATGGCCGAGCAGCTGGACCTGAGCCCCGGACTGAAGGTGCTTGAGATAGGTGCGGGCTCTGGATATCACGCGGCCGTATGCGCGGAGGTCGTCGCCCCTGACGGTCACATATACACGATCGAGAGAATATCATCCCTGGCGACATTCGCCGAGGATAACCTGAAGAGGACTGGATACGGCGACCTGGTAACAGTGATATTCGGCGACGGCACGAAAGGCCTCCCAGACAAGGCACCCTTTGACAGGATATTCGTCGCTGCGGGGGCCCCTGACGTCCCAGAACCCCTGACCGACCAGCTCGCAGACGGAGGCAGGATGCTCGTGCCAGTCGGTGGACGCTATTACCAGGATCTGATCAAGGTGGAGCGGAAGGGCAAGAAGCTCATCAAGGAGAACATTGGCGGCTGCGTGTTCGTTCCTCTGATAGGCGAGTACGGTCACAGATGATTCATGGCCGAATGAATTGGAGGATCATCGACAGGTCCTTCTGTTGGACTACGACCTGAGCACTGGTTCTCACGAAATCGTCCGATGGCTGGAACGCGATCCCCACCCCAGCCCGCTTGAACATGGAGACATCGTACCTCGAATTCCCAACTGCCACAACGTCCTTCGTCTGGACCTTTGTGGCATTGATCATCTCAGTGACTGCATCT
>CAZTFD010000263.1:0-2034 GCA_964612225.1 uncultured Thermoplasmata archaeon
AGCAAAGAAGTTATGCTCCAGGTCCAACAAATGGAACGTGGACAGTTCGGTGCGGTACTGGTCCACCACGACCTTGCTCTGGCTCACATTCCGCATAGGTTGTGACGGTTTTCCGGCATTTTTTCTCCATGTTTCCATTTTTGCGATTGGCGTGAAAAGGGGCTGACGAGGGCGTCCGGCGTCAGTTCAAGGAGGTCGAGGTAGTGCAATTGGATGTCGCTGAGCGCCTTAGCCAGTCGCTTGGTTCCCGATGCGATGAGCACGAATGCGCCAATGAATTTGGTCGTCAGCATCAAGGAGGTGGGACGGGAAGTCTGTCTCTTCTCCCAGCCGGTGACCTTGGATTTGGTAGCGGCCAGATTCAGGCGCATGGTCCGTTCCATGAGCCTCCAGATCAAGAGCGCCAGGATGAGCACGAGCCCCAGGGCTTCGATGCGCCCAGGCGATTTGAGAAACAGGGCATTGACGAAGACCGGGTCCTTGAGGAACGCGAAGTTGCGCTCCACCATGTGCTGGTCTTTATAGATGGTGAGCAGCTCCTTGGCGGAGATGGCGCCGGTCCCTTGGGCAAGGGTGTTGCTCAGGAGCACAAAGCAGCCTGCTTCCTGGCGGAGCCGCTCGACAGCCTCCTGGTCGAGGGAGAGCGCAATCTTCAGGCGGTACGTGATCTCCTTGAGCGCACGGGTCCCGTCGGCCTTCGGACGGCCTTTGCCATAGTGCGCCCTCGGTTCGATCTCGACGGCCATCTGGTGGAAGGTGGCCGGGCTGATCCGCTCGGCAGCGGCCTGCGCGTCGGGGAGGCAGGCATAATCGATGGCTTCCAGGCCCTTGATGAGCTTGGCCAGCTCCTCACGCTCCCTGGTGATCTCCTTGTCTACCTTCTTTTGGCGGCGCTGATCGTAAGCGTCGGAGTGGACCACCAGTGCTCGGTACGTGACGCCGTACAGGGTGACCGCTGTCTCGAAGGAGCGATAGGAGGCGGGTTTGCGATTCTTGGTCTCGGGCTCGTCGGAGATCACCCCGATCTCTTCCCATGAATCAGCGTCCACTGCCTGATCGATGGCATGGCGACACTCGTTATACGTCATGGGCAGGCGCGAAACGAAGAGGAACCCCTTCTCCCAGTCGTCGATGAGGGCCAGATTGTCGGGGGTGACGAGTGCGGAATCGGCCACGTAGATGAAATCCTCTCGGCCCAGAGAGCGCA
The DNA here is from genome assembly GCA_964612225.1 of uncultured Thermoplasmata archaeon. Taxonomy (GTDB): domain Archaea; phylum Thermoplasmatota; class Thermoplasmata; order UBA10834; family UBA10834; genus COMBO-56-21. The sequence goes on from CAZTFD010000263.1 coordinate 1,208, forward strand.
TCCGCTCCACCATCTCGGGGATGAGATTCTTGTTGATGGTCTTGTCGGACTGATTTCCGTCCAGGAGTTTGGAGGCGATGGGGATGCCGTGATCCACGCACAAGAGGCTGTGCGTCAGCTGCTTGAGATCGGGTCGGTGGTCCCGGCTGAAGCCCTCAGTGATCACGAAGGGCTGACCGTGACCCTCCCACTCGTAGAGCAGGTAATCGCCGTATACCGTGTGGCTTGTCACATCATGGTGGACATGCGACATATCCAGGTCAAAGCTCTTCATGACACCGATCATCACGGCGCCAAGCACAGCATTGGTCCCCACATCCGCCAGCCGGTCGAGGACCCGTCCAAGAGCATCGTCGTTGAACCTGGACGAGGGGATCGCCGCTCCGAGGAGATGCTCCACGTCCTTGTCCACGAAGAACTGTTCCAGGCGAAACAGGGGACTCCTCCCCGAAAGCGCATCGAGTATCATGGCGAGCACGACTCTGCCTGGGCTCACCTCCATCTGGCAATGGAGCAGGCGGTCGATTTGCTCAACCAACCCGATCCTCGCCGCATACGCGGATACGATGGGGAGAAAACCGGCATTGGATATCTCGAAGGTCTCGTCTTTGCCGCCCATGGGGGACCTCCTCGAAAGGGTCCCCGGTCACTACCACAATCCAACGAATTGTACAAGTCCTATCGTGTTGATATTATTGACACCAGGAAAATGCTTCATTCACATCTCTACCTATGCGGAACGCGAGCTTCATAATTTTCATCATCGATAAAATTCCGAGAGCGCATCCAGTTGAACCAACAAAGTGAGTCAAAAAATCCTCGATCAA
>CAZTFD010000264.1:0-2024 GCA_964612225.1 uncultured Thermoplasmata archaeon
ACAGGGAGAAGTACGCAAAGCTTGAGGCAGGGGCGCGCAAGACCCAGTCGAAAGCGTGATTCAGACTGCGAGATGAATCCTCACGACCTTCTCGTCCCATGAGAGTAGTTAACACCGTTATGCTCATATATGGCTACGAATTGTCGTGTTGTGAAGACTGCAGCCGGGAAGTGATATGATGAACTCTTCCAACAGCTTGGACTTCGATATCCGAAGCGGGATGGCCGAGACGATAGGCAACACGCCTTTAGTTCGGCTTGCTCACATCGCACGTGATACGAGCGTAGAGATGCTTGCGAAGATCGAATCATTCAATCCTGGCGGAAGCGTCAAGGACAGGGTCGGTCTCGCGATGATTGAAGACGCCGTATCGAGGGGTTTGCTGAAGCCGGGAGGCACGATTGTCGAGGCCACTGCGGGGAACACGGGGCTGGGCTTAGCCATCGGGGCGGCCTCGAAAGGGTACAGAATGGTATTCGTGGTCCCTGACAAGATGAGTCAGGAGAAGATCGACCTCTTGAAGGCGTACGGGGCTGAAGTGGTGATCACGGCTACGGCGGTTCCCCCGAGCCATCCGGACTACTATGTCAACAGAGCGAAGGCAATTGGCAAGAATACCCCAAACTCGTTCGTTCCCAATCAGTTCTCCAATGCTGCCAACCCGTTGGCCCATTACAGGACGACTGGGCCGGAGATCTGGCAGCAGACACAGGGCAAGCTAGATTTCTTCGTTGCGGGTATGGGGACAGGTGGGACGATTTCCGGTGTCGCGAGGTTCCTGAAGGAGAAGGATCCTCGAATCAAGATAGTGGGGGTCGATCCGCAGGGGTCGGTCTACGCTGAGTACAAGAGGCAAGGGACGCTCGGGATCGCTGGGTCCTACAAGGTCGAGGGGATAGGGGAGGAGTTCATCCCAAGGACCATGGACATGAACCTGGTGGACGAGGTTGTGACAGTCGCCGACAAGGACGCATTCCTCACGGCCCGCGCTCTGGCGAGAATTGAGGGGATACTCGCAGGCGGCTCCAGCGGGGCCGCACTTTTTGCTGCTTTGAAGATCGCGCGCGATCTAGGAAACCGGGGCAAAGGAAAAAGGATTGTGGTGTTGCTTCCGGATACCGGTCGGAATTACCTAACAAAGATATACTCTGACGAATGGATGAAGGCAAACGGTTTCATGTGAGGTGTCTTGAATGAAATTCGCAACTAAGGCAATCCATTTTGGTCAGGAGCCGGACAAATCCACGGGCGCGGTCACTGTTCCCATATTCCAGACCTCGACATATGCACAGGACGACATAGGGAAGACAAGGGGCTACGAATACTCCAGAACGGGAAACCCCACGCGGGCTGCGCTGGAGTCCGTCATCGCAGGCCTTGAGGGCGGGTCTCAAGGATTCGCATTCTCATCAGGAATGAGCGCCACTGATAGTGTCGTGAGGCTGTTGAGCAAGGGAGACCACGTCGTCGTATCCGACGACGTCTACGGAGGGACCTACAGGCTGTTCACCAAAGTCATGGAGAGGTTCGGGCTGGAATTCTCCTTCGTTGACACGAGCGACATCGAGGTCCTTGAGCTGGCTATCCGTTCGAACACAAAGATGTTGTGGATTGAATCGCCGAGCAACCCTTTGCTCAAGTTGACGGATATCCGCTCAGCTTCGAAGATCGCCAGGGGCAAAGGGATTCTCACGGTGGTGGACAACACCTTCATGAGCCCATATTTCCAGCGGCCTCTCGAGCTGGGCTGCGACGTCGTCGTCCACAGCACCACTAAGTATCTCGGGGGGCACTCTGACGTAGTGGGCGGCGCAGTTGTCGCGAACGACTCTGATATCGGCGAACGGCTCAAGTTCATCCAGAACTCGGCGGGGGCCATCCCTGGACCATTTGATTGCTGGCTCGTCCTGCGCGGAATCAAGACGTTGGCATTGAGGATGGAGCGTCACAGCGCGAACGCCCAGAGAGTTGCTGAGTTCTTGGAACGTCATCCCAGGGTCGAGAGGGTGATTTACGCTGGTCTG
>CAZTFD010000265.1:0-2022 GCA_964612225.1 uncultured Thermoplasmata archaeon
TTGCACCGTCGTTCGTGATGACGACATCGCCCATGCTGTCCACGAGCATCTTGTCCATGCCCTTTGGACCCAGGGTGCTTCTTACGGCGTCGGCGACGGCACGAGCTGCCATGATATTGTTGCTGTGAGCGGTCTTGCCCCTCGTCGATTCCGTTCCTTCTTTGAGTATTATAATGGGTTGGTTTCCCAGCATCTGATTTGCCTCCGAGTTTCGAGTATGCTAGGACTTCTATATAACCATTGCCTCACCACGGATTCATCCGGAGACGCCGAGCTCCGATAAAGAGCGGCGAACCATAATATACCGCTGGCCGCCATCTTTCGGCATACTGTTCTAATCTGAACGCTAGATCGAATTGAAGGAGAATGGCAATGTCAGAAAATCCGAATCCAATTGAGCCTGTAAAGCCCGAATCGATGCCCAAGCCAATGCCGAAACAAGGATTGAGCGAACGTAACAAGACGATTGTGATTGCGGCTATCGCGGTGGTCGCCGTCCTCGTGCTCGCAGTAGCGGCATCACTGCTAGCCTCACCCAAGGACCACGAAGGTGTACTGCTCTTGACGATTAACCCGGATCCCGCGACGGTCGATGCCGGGCAGACTATGGATTTTGTGGCGAACGCAACATGGGATGGTGACTCAATCGACGCCTCGCCGAACGCTCAGTTCAAGTGGTCCCTCAGCGACTCGTTGCTGGGGTCTCTGACAACCACGACCGAAAGGCTCACCGAGTTCCTAGCTGGTGATGTCGGAGGAGTTGGCCAGATACTCTGCGTCCTGAGCTTCATTCAGAGCGGCAAGCAGATGAATGCGAGCGCGAGCGTGACATTGACTGTGAACCCGCCCACGCTTGCATCAGTATCAGTAGCACCTTCCCAGAGGACACTCTTGTACGACCGCGTCCAAGTGTTGAACGCGACTGCGGTCGACTCTGTTGGGGACCCGGTCATTGGACTCAACTACACATGGACGGTAGAGGGGATTCCATCCGCCAACTACTCGATGATTAGCACCTGGGGAGCATCCATCAACTTCACTGCGAACGCCACGGGAACTGCCTGGGTGAATGCGACAGCCACTTACAACGGGGTGACGAAGGTCGGTGGCGCTGTCCTGCCCGTGATGGCAGCAGCTCCGACAACCATCCTGTCGAGATCGAACATTCCGGGAGGTGCTGGGAAGAACTTCACATGCTCAGAACCGACTTTGGACCTCCACTGGAACGAGATCACGGTCTATCTAACGGACGGGACCGTGACGGTCAACTGGTCTTTGAGCATGGCTGGCCTCAATAGCGGCAGCTTGAACATGTCTGAGTTCGGCCCCAGAAACGTTGGGACCCTGGTAGTGTTCCTAAACGTGACAGACATGGCTGGTAACGGAAGCGTGAGCGCGGATGACTTCTTCACGTTCACAACCAGCAACGGGAGGTTCAACCCTGCTAGGAACTACGTTGTCACCCTGGAATACAAGCCAACGCTCGATCTCATCGCGCAGATGACCTTCGTAGGCTGATGTGGTCACGGACGGACTCGTCCAAACCCTTTCTCTCATCTTGTTTCTGACAACCCAATACTCGGGACAGCCATGGCTTCAGAAGGCATCCACCAGACTGACCCCATGACGACCGCACTCGCGCTCAAGGATCAGCCTAGTCTCCGAGCCCTTCCGTCCGGCCTCTTGCGGAGACGATTCGCCCATTCTCGCTAAGCTTCTTCGAAGCCGGGAGGTCGCAATCGGCTTTGGGTTGAACTTGTCCCACATCATCCTCGTGACGCCGGCATTCTTTGCCTTCTCAACAAGATCTACCAGCATCTCCTCTGAATCGCATATCCCCTGAATGACAGGCGCGGCCATCAGGTAGGTATTCACTAATTCATCGTTGAGTTTTCTGAGAGCAGAGAACCTCCGATCAGGGGAAGGTGCACAAGGCTCCACGAAGGACGCGACGTGATCGTCCGGACAACCAATGCTCACGCCCACCTCGACCTCAGGCCATCCTGCCAAGATGTCCAGGTC
>CAZTFD010000266.1:0-2015 GCA_964612225.1 uncultured Thermoplasmata archaeon
TCCGGACGAGCCGTAGAAGAGATCGACTATGTGGACATTCCTGATTGCGAGATGCGCAGTTGTCGATGATATGCTGATGCCAGTGCCGCTCTCGAAGACAATCTCCCACCCTTCTATTACGAACGGGTCCTCCACGGTCCCGGAGCCTCCGGTAACGCCGTTGGCCGCGGTCAGGTCCGAATTGCTGGTAATCGTGATGGCCTCATGGTTCGTCGCATGGGCGGACGAGCTCGACGGAATGACGCTCATCGAGAAGAGTGCTGATAGGACGAGCACCGTCCCTATGGCCAACGCTGAGAAACGCGGGGGCTTGGCTGCCATTTCCACACCAGGGGATTTCTTAGCGGGTCCGCGCTATATGAGGTTTGCCTGATTCTCGCGCTCTGAATGGATATTCGGAAATGCCGAGAGGATATCAGTTGGTGGGCTATCGTCTCCTCATGACGAATGCCGCTCCTTGTCTCGAACTCTCCCTTGCACTTCGAGCATTCAATTCCATCTAGGAACCTGATCATATCCGACTGACGGTCGGTGCAAGCATGAAGGTTGAGCAGGTTCGGCGGAAGAAGGTCTGGCATGTCTTGGGAATCATGCTCAGGATGGTAGACAGAGTCGTCCAAGTGCTGCGGACCGCCTCAGTCCAACGCTCTAACTCGGCTAGGCGCCTGTGGGAAACACCGGGGTCCACCAGGCTTTGTTCTGAACATACCAGTCAACGGTCTTCCTGAGGCCCTCGCTGAACTCCACGCGAGGCTTCCAGCCCAATTCTCTGATCCCTTCCCAATCCAGCGAGTATCTGAAGTCGTGCCCCGGTCTGTCCGGGACATAGGAAATGAGAGTTTCGGGCTTTCCGAGATGGTCAAGGATCATCTGGGCCACCTGAATGTTCGAGACCTCGTTTCCGGAGCCTATGTTGACGATGTCTCCAGGCCTGCCCTTGGCGAGGATCAAGTCGATCGCCCTGCAGTTGTCCTCTACGTGCAGCCAATCTCGGACGTTCGTCCCCTTGCCGTATATCGGAAGGGGCTGGTTGCGGAGCGCCTTTATGACCAGGACTGGAATGAGCTTCTCGGGGAACTGAAAAGGTCCGTAGTTGTTCGAGGACCGAGTGACAACCACATTCAGGCCATAGGTTCGGACATACGACCTTGCCAAGAGCTCCCCTCCCGCCTTGCTCGCCGAGTAGGGGGATGAAGGGTCGAGGAGGCTCTTCTCGGAGAACGAACCGCTTATGGTCGATCCATAGACCTCGTCCGTGGATATCTGGACGAATCTCTTGACATCGCATCTTCGTGCTTCTTCAAGGAGCGTGAAGACTCCGAGCACATCGGTCCTTACGAAGTCCTCGGGCGATGCTATGCTCCTGTCGACGTGGCTCTCGGCCGCGAAGTTGACAACCGCCTGACACCCGGGCATTACATCATGGACGATCTTCTTGTCGCAGATGTCGCCCTTCACGAACTTGATGCTCTTCATCACTGCTTCGAGGTTCTCGAGCCTGCCAGCGTACGTGAGCTTGTCGAGGACCACGATCTCCCTCCCGGGGTGTTCTTTGAGCATGTGGCGGACGAAGTTGCACCCGATGAACCCGGCTCCTCCTGTGATGAGTATCTTCACGGCTCACGCCTTCTTTCGCCAAGTGTAGCCTATGCTGGGGTCGTTCCATTCCAGCCTGTGCTCGTCAGGGTCCTTGTAGTTATACAACTCAGTAGGCGTGTTGACCACCCAGATCTCGTTCTCATCGAGAGGCGTGAACCCGTGGTAGACCACCGGGGGTATCTTAACGAATTTGGGTTCCTTCTCCCAGACCTCTACCTCCTGAACCGTCCCCATCGTCTTCGACCCCTCTCTCGCGTCGTAGAGGGCTACGAGGGCGTTGCCCTTTATTACGACAAAATGGTCCCACTGTAGCTTGTGATAGTGCCAGCCTTTTATGGTGCCAGGCTTGCAGGTGGTGAGATAGGTCTGCCCGAACTTCTGGAACTCCGGCCAATCGCTCCTGAAGATCTCCATGA
>CAZTFD010000267.1:0-2010 GCA_964612225.1 uncultured Thermoplasmata archaeon
CCTGGCAAGGCGCGATGACAATGAAGGAAAGCGGTTCCGTCAAACATGAATTGAATGGCCCCGCAAATCCCGTCGAAGTCTATAGGCAGACCGTATGGGGGTTCTAAGAAGGGCAGTCCGATGCGGAGCCTTCCAGCCTCCTTAGCCGAAGCGCGACGCCGAGATAGCATGATAGGAGTTCAACCCATTTTATCGTCGCCACATCAGGAAGCTTCCTCAATCTAGTCCCCGACAACTCGATCCAGCCCAAGAGAGTGCCGTTCTTTTCCCGAAAGAAGACGTCGACATAGTCGGCCTCGAGGCTGTCTGTCAGCGACCTCCTTTTCATATCGAGCAGTCCTGGCCTGCTGTAAGAGAACTCCTCTCCTGGAGCGTATGGATGGTCCTCGTCGAGGTAGAGTCTCGACATTTCGCTGATAGGGTAACTCTTGTAGGTGCCTTCGTCCGTGACCTGTGCTTCCGTATAGACCAGTTTCTTGAACTCCGCCACGACTTCGTCTCCAAGACCAGCCACAGCCTCGTATCTGAATAGCATGTCCGCCGGATTCCTTAAGGCAATTGCGACAGAAGCAATACCAAAGCGTTTCGCGACAAGCTCTCCTGCTTCCTTAAGAGTGGCACTAACATCAACCTGGGACCGCTCAAATTTCCTGCAGAAATCTGTCATTGCCTCCAGCGTCTTTTCAACATGATCCTTGACGCCACGAGAATACTCTGTCTTCATCTTGAACGCAACGTCCCTGGGATCCACCACATCAGTCGAGCTTTCATTCGGAGGCATTTCTATCACGGACCTTCTTTCGACCCTGCAAGACCGTTCTCATCATATGGGAACAGGCTTTGCGCGGACCACTTCCTAGTTCGTGTATTGCCAGATTACCCTAAATCCCTTTCCGGATGAAGTAAGGGAGAAGGGCTTGTCCTGGTCTGACCTATCAGTCTATGGGAGCAGGCCGGCGGCCCTCAGCTCATGAGTGATCTTGTCGACGGCAATCTCGACATCCTCTGGCCTTCTGGCGCCGGTACACACCAGCTTACCGCTGCCGAACAGAAGCACGACCACCTTCGGAGAGTCAAGACGGTAGACGAGTCCAGGGAATTGTTCTGGTTCATACTCGACCTTCTCGAGGCCTATGCTGATGGCTATCGAATTGAGATTGATCTTCGATCCAAGGTCGCTTGAGGCGACGATATTCTGAACCTCTATCTTAGGCGTGGTCTTGATAACAATGCCAGCAGCCTCGATCTGCTTGACTACCTTGCTTATGGCGGTCTTCACTTGCTCCAGGCTCTTGCCGCCAGTGCATACTGCCTTTCCGCTCCTGAAGAGCAGAGTCGCCGTCTTAGGTTCCTTCAGCCGGTAGATCAGTCCAGGGAACTGCTCCGGGTCGTATTCTGCGCCCTCGAGTGCAAGTACAATCGCCTGAAGATCTAGCTCTGCCCCGAGAGATGTCGAGGCGACTACGTTCTCTATCTTTATCACGGCCATAAGACCAACTCCGGCCTGACGGTATTTGAATAGGTACTTATATAGCGCGCCCTTCGGCCGCGATGCAAGTCATGGTTTTCTGCGAACCGAGTTTAGCTCGGAGCAATAATCATTGGGCTTAAATAGAGCAAAGCTCCCGTGGAGGCACGCGGCTCAACATGAGAAGAAACCGAAAGGAAAGGGGTTTGTTGACAAGGCGTCAGCCGAGTTCAAAGCTTCAGAATGTTCCGTGCTTTGTCCTCGTCGCTGACAGCTAGCGCCACATGTACATGCTTCGAGTCCTTGTCGAGCATGTACGCGGCATCGATGTTGATGCCTTCCTTGGCGAGCGCTCTCGAGATCCGTGCGAGCTCCCCGGGCTTGTCCTCGAGCTTGGCCACCAGCAGGTTCCTCTCGGAGAACTGCATGTCGGCCCGACTGAGGCTCTGGCGGGTCTTCTCGTGGTCGGACGTCACGATCCTGACGACCTCGGCCTGAGGCTCTGTCGAGATTGAGCGTATGTTGACGCTATCCTTCTGCAG
>CAZTFD010000268.1:0-2010 GCA_964612225.1 uncultured Thermoplasmata archaeon
CGAACAGTTTGGCCTCCGCCAGCGCCAACTGCGGCACGAAGCAGTGCGGGTGGAACTCAGTCATCTTCTTGTGGTCGTATGTCTCAAAGTCGTCTTCGGACTCGATCTTCGTCTGCTTCAGTCTTCTTGTCCTGAACATCGTTGCTCACCTATCCAGCGATTTCCGCGTACTCACACATCTCAGGAACTGGCTCTCCTACGTAGTGCAGGCTCTGGTCGATCTCTTTCAGATCATCCAGGAGTTCGACGATGTCGTTGACATCTTGCCCGAGACCTGTCATCTCGTTCGCGAGATCCTCAAGGTCCCTGAGCGTGTGCGTCCTGACCCAGTCTATCGCTTGGACATTCCGAACCGCTGCCTGTGCCGCATTCCCGCGTCTCATTGCATCCCATCCTAAGGCGTTTGTCTGACATTTCGTCAGCTGAATCCCTGTATAACGCTTCGATGTATTTAATCCTTGTTCAAATGTCGCTTCCACCATGAGGATTCGTCTGACTGCAAAATCTCGATAATAGAAGAAATCTCTTAGAGATTTCTATACCTGGAGTGAATCATACACCTGTTTCACGAATCGTGGTGGATGGCGCCCATGTCGGACGGCATTTTGGCATCAATTCCGGGCGTCCGATGCTATCCGCCTGAGCACGCACAAACGCTTTTAACGAAACAAATCATTAAGTCATCATTAGCCAGAGGGTGGATGCCCATTGGGTCTCTTCGACTCGTTCCTGAGCAAAGAGAAGAAGGTCTTAGCGAAGGCCAGCAAGAACCTTGAGAGAGCCGACGCGCTCGAGAAGAGTGGGTCGAAACAGGAAGCGGCCTCCCTCCTTGAACAGACGGGGACCATGCTCAAGGAGAACATGATGTACATAGAGAAGATGCACAGCGAGTTCTCAAGCACCTTCGCGAAGCTGGGCGCCAGATATCTCTCATTCGACAAGGCGCAGACGGCACTCGACGCCGCACATGTCTCGATGCAACTCAATCCGAACAACTCCGACGCGATGGGAATCGCCGGTAGGGCCTCGCTCCGTCTGGGGAAGAACGACGACGCAATCACCTGGCTCAAGAAGGCGGTCGCCGTGGCGCCTAAGTCAGCCGAACTCTGGTCCATGCTCGGGGAGACCCAGGAGATGTTGGGCAGCATCGACGCCGCCGTCGAGAGTCACAAGAAGGTCATCGAGATCCAGCCGGACAGCATACGTCACTATGACAGGATACTCGCGCACACGCCCCAGGACGTGTCCATGATCAAGAAGAAGGCACAGGCGCTCGCGCGGCTTCGCAGATACGACGACGCGGCAAGGACATACAAGGCCGGCATCAACATCGACTCAGAGGACAAGGAGCTATGGATCGGTCAGGCGGCCATGCTCAACTACGCGGGCAAGGGGGAGGAAGCGATAGACGCCCTCGAGAGGGCGCTGAGACTCTCGCCCGACGACGCGTTCATCTACGACAACCTCGGAAGGATACAACACAAGATCGGCAAGCGCGAGGACGCGCTCAAGAGCTTCTCGAAGGCGGCTAGGCTGGACAACGGGAACAAGGTCGTCTGGAACGAATTGGGAGTCGTCCAGGAGGAGCTCAAAATGCTCGACGAGGCCGTGAAATCGTTCGACAACGCCCTCGCGCTCGACCCGAAGGACATCAACGTCCTGAACAACAAGAAGAAGACTCTGTTGAAGTCGGGAAGGATGGCGGAGGTCATAGAGACCTGCGACAGGATAGTCCTGCTCAACCCGAAGGACCCCGAGGCGCTCCTGGACAAGGCCAGGGCGCTCCGGTCCATGAACAGATACGACGAGTGCATGACATTCATAGACGCGTCCCTGGCGCTTTCGCCCAAATCGAAGGATGCCATGAACCTGAAGAAGGAGTGTCTCATCAAGCTGGGAAGGAACTCCGACGTCGTGGCATGGTGCAACAAGATCTTGACCGCGGACCCCGGGGATCTCGACGCCATGCACGATAAAGGCGTCGCGCAGACAGCCATCGGAAAGGTCCAG
>CAZTFD010000269.1:0-2009 GCA_964612225.1 uncultured Thermoplasmata archaeon
ACCATCTTTTTCCAAGGTCCTTCTCCTTTCTAAGAGGCGGACAACTGCAACGATTTGCTGACGCTGTTGAATTACTGCATATAGATCGCCCAGGATGGGGACGATAACTGGATGAGCTCCATCAGCGGCATCTGCATTCCTTTCTTCCAGTTCTTCAGCTCCATCTTCACGTCGAGCATGATCGGCGCTGAGTAGTCCTGGCCGTAGTACAGATAGATACGGAGATTTTTCAGGTCGTAGAGCGCGGAGTATATAGAATAGAGTCCCGCGTCGGACTGACTTGTAGCCTCCAGGACGTCCTTCGCGGACTCCACCGATACAGCGCCTGTCGCTTCGGAGAGCGAGAGCATTTTGTCAGCGGTCGAGTACCTCCAGCATGACCAATCGCCGGAGCCGAGCCGCTCGAGGTTGAAGTTGGTCGAAATCAGATGGCCGTCTCCCTTGCGCTTCCTTGTGTAGGTCAGTTCTCCGTCGTTGCCCGGATGGATCACCGCAGCGTCACCCGTCGCGTCGGCGAAGTGGAGCTGGTAGTCGCAACGGTCGCCCCAGTTGATAGTGCTTAGCCGCTTCAGGACCTCCTCGACCGTCGCGCATTCCATCAGGAAGGTGACGAAAGGCAGCTCTTTGGCCGCCTTCAGATTCGGATGCGGGACGAGATTCTCGTCGGGTATCCAGTTGCTGTCGTAGCACAGGCCTTTCTCGTTCACGCCAGTCTGCCTGAGTAGCTGCCCTCCGCCCCAGGGCGTCGCGACGTATACGGCTCCGTACTTTCCGCTCGTATCAACGACGAGGAAGGAAGCGTTCGGCGTCTGATCCTCGTTGCTGCCGAAGAGGACCGTATCCTTCTGGACGACGGTGAAGATTGTGCAAGCGGGCGCCATATGAGCTGCAAAGGCCAAGAGAATCACAGCGAAGAGGGAAGTCAGCGCGCTTTTCGTCATTCCGTGGCTCCCCTTCTCGAGATGTGTCATTAGTTTACGCTACCCCTACCCAAAAGCTCAACGACTACAAAAAGCCCCGCAAGTTGCCGAAGGTCACAATCCGGCGAGCTGCACTCAGCTCCGAAGTTGACTAGATCCACCCGATGCTACACCATAGACTGACCGAACGTGGTTCAAGAAAGGCAAGGGGCAAGGTGCTTAGATCGCCTTTCCTGTCCCAGCTAGAAGACGCACAAAGCATTCTTATCGCCGGCGCTGGCGGAGGCTTTGATGTCTTCGGGGGCCTGCCGCTGTATTTTTCCCTGCGTTCGCACAAGAAGCAGGTTCACCTGGCAAGCCTATCTTTCACTGCTCTATCGGACGTAATTGGACGAAGGCCCAATGACCATCTTGTGGAGGTCACCGCAGACACTGAGGGCCCGGGATGGTACTTTCCGGAACGCTATTTATGCGAATGGTTCCGCGAGAGCACTGGGAATGAGGTTGTCGTTCATTGCCTGGAACGCACCGGCGTGAACCCCCTTATTGCGAGCTATGAGTATCTGGTAAAGAAGCTATCCCTTGATACCGTCGTGCTGGTCGATGGCGGAACCGACAGCCTGATGAGAGGTGACGAGGATGGTCTGGGCACACCTATGGAGGACATTGCCAGCATTGCAGCGGTGAGCAAGCTGGCCGTTCCGCGTCGACTCATGGCCTGCCTTGGATTTGGAGTTGATCACTTCCACGGCGTCTCGAACGATCTGTCTTTAGAAGCCATCTCTGAACTGACGCTCAAAGGAGGATTCCTGGGCGCGGTCTCGCTTCTACAGAGCATGCCCGAAGCGGAGAAGTTCCGTGAGGCCGCTACGTACGTCTTTTCTCGGATGCCGAGCGCCATTAGTGTTGTGGTCAGTTCGATCCTGTCATCGTTGTCTGGTTTCTATGGGGATCATCACGCGACAGATCGTACAAAAGGAAGCAGGCTGTGGATTAATCCGCTGATGTCCATGTATTGGTGCTTCGATCTGGCTGCCGTGGCTGAACGGATTATTTACTTGGACTCTCTGATGACCACTGAGACTCGCG
>CAZTFD010000270.1:0-2008 GCA_964612225.1 uncultured Thermoplasmata archaeon
CCAAGCGGATGGCGGAGGAACTGAGCGATTACCTGAGAGAAATGGAGATCAAGACCCATTATCTCCATTCGGATGTGGAGACTCTAGAGCGAGTGGAGATTCTCCGTGATCTGCGTCTGGGCGTCTATGACGTGGTGGTGGGCATCAATCTCCTTCGTGAGGGGTTGGATTTGCCCGAGGTGAGCCTGGTAGCCATACTGGACGCCGACAAGGAAGGCTACCTCAGGTCTGAGGAGGCGCTTATTCAGACCATGGGACGTGCTGCCAGACACATAAATGCCCATGCCATTATGTATGCTGATACTGTTACCCAATCCATGCAGAAGGCAATGGAAGAAACTCGTCGGCGGCGCCAGGTTCAAGAAGCCTACAACAAGCAGCATGGCATCACTCCTCAGGGAATAAGAAAGGCCGTCAGAGACATAAGCGAGAGAGTTCGGGCCGTAGCTGAGACAAGAACTCCCTATTCGGCTACCTCCATTTCCAGGGAAGAAATGTTTCAACTCATAAAGCAACTAGAATCGGAGATGAAGGCGGCGGCCAGGAATCTGGAATTTGAAAAAGCCGCCATGATTCGCGACCGGATTATCGAATTAAGAAAGGACGAAGGCCTAGTTTCATTCTGACGAAATGATAGTCGGGCACTATTCACGAGAGATTTGGCCCGCTTAAGCTTAGTCTAGCTTGTCCTTCCCATTGCAGGAATCATCTCGGCTCATGTCCCGTCATAGTGTGGAACAATGGATGTGAGTGTCTTCTGTCATTGAGAGTTGGTGAGGCAACAGATGATGAAAACAGCGCCGGTGCTTTGTAGCAGATTCCTGACACACAGGACCGGCCCGACAGGCTAGGACCAAAGTAATGGAGTAATGGGTACGAATGGGTGATTGACGTTCTTCAATACGCACACCTATATTAGTAGTATGTTTTGGCATAGTTGAGTATTCTCGGTGAAGGATAACATGTCTGTTGTGATTAATGAGCGGACCTACTACCGGACAGCTGAGGTTTGCCGGATGGTTGGTATCAGTAGAAATACCCTCTTCAGGTGGCTGAAGGAAGGGATAGTCTCCGATGTCGAGTACCGGGACTGCCGGGGTTGGAGGTTATTTACTTCAGCTCAAGTGGAGGCCGTTAGGACGAAGACCAACCACGTTTTCGCGACAAGTCGGAGCGACTGAGGAGCCAAACGAATGAAATCAGTGATATCCACGGTCAAACGCAGAGACAATGATGTGCTGTTCAAGACTCTGAGCGAGGAATTGCCGGTTGGGGTCTGCATCATGCAGGATGGAAGGTTTTGCTATGTCAATCGCACCTTCCCAATTGCCATCGGTTACACAGTGGATGAATTGATGGGAAAAGGCTCCTTGGAGATTGTTGTCCCCGATGACAGGGAGATGGTGAAAGAAAACACGATGAGGATGTTGAAGGGGGAGCTACGTTCGCCATATCAATTCAGGGTCATCTGTAAGGACGGTGGCACCATCTGGGTTATGGGGACGGTCAGATCCATCCAGCACCATGGAAAACGCGCAGTTTTGGGGAATTACATGGAAATCACCGGGCGCAAGGAAACAGAGGAGGCGTTGAGACAGTCGGAGGAAAGATACCGGACTATACTGGAGGAGATGGAAGATAGCTATTTCGAGGTTGACCTCGGCGGACACTTGATTTATGTCAATAGGTCGACGTGCCGCAATCTGGGATACTCCAAGGAAGAGCTGATTGGAATGAGCTATAAAGACTTCACCGCTGAGGAGGATACTGAATCCGTATTTCGAGTCTTTGGTGAGGTGTACCAGACCGGCATGCCAAATAACGGCCTCTCCTGGAAAGTCATCCGCAAAGACGGGACCCCGGGGTTTGCCGAAGCATCGGTCTCTCCTCTGAAAAATCACAAGGGCGAGATTACCGGGTTCCGCGGCGTTGGGCGTGACATAACTGAGCGTAGGAAGGCAGAAGAGGCGCTAAGGCAATCTGAAGAGAGATATCGAACTATACTGGA
>CAZTFD010000271.1:0-1999 GCA_964612225.1 uncultured Thermoplasmata archaeon
CGCGACATAATGACCACGAACGTCGTCTCCGTGAACCCTGACATGGATTCATCGAGGGCCTTGAGGGCAATGTATGACAGCAAGGTCGGCATGCTAGTCGTGCTTGACCACGGCGCGCTCGTGGGGATAGTCACCCACAAGGACTTCATGAGGGCCGTGAACTCCGCACTGGCACATAGACAGCTCATGCGATGGGGGGAGCAGTTCCCGCCTGCGCAACCCCCGGTCGCACCCGTCTGAGCGTTCAACCTGAGAGCTGCTTCCTCTTGAACAGCACCAGGCTGAGGACGACCGCAACGGCCGCCCAGGCGAACATCACTATGGCCGAGACCGTCGGGTCAGGGTAGTAGTTCGTGAAGGAGAACGCGCCAGCATCTATCTTCGTGTCGACAGGATAAGGATCCTGCAAGATGTACCCTATCACTCCCGCTGAGAACGTCAGGGACCACTCGAACTTCACGCCCGCCACCATGAAAACTCCATCGATGATGTTGAATATCAGCATCGGCAGAAGGAACGTCAGGACGATGGCGCCCGTTGCGCCCTTCATCAGTGAGCTTATCAAATAGGCGACGGCCGTGAGTGCGAGCAGGTACTCCACGGCATAGGCGAAGGACGTCAGGAAATGGTCATCGATGCCATGGGCCGCTATCAGGGAGAGAATACTGATCCCCGCATAGAACAGGCCAATCACAATCAGGCCCGCAGTCAGGCTGGCGGCGAACTTCCCGAAGAAGAGCACATGTCGCTTCATCGGAGTGGGGAATATCAGATATCCGGTCCTGTTCGAGAATTCACCCACGAGCGCGTCCGCGCCGAAGAAAGTCGCGCATATGATTATAAGAATGCTCGCGAAACTGACGAAGAAGGACTCGAAGTCTTGCGGTGTGGTCCGCCAATCGAATGTAGCGGTCATCGCCTTGCCCGTCACGTTGTCTTTGAACAGCACGGCATATGACACACCGGGAAGGAGGGCCTTCAGAGCTGGGAAATCCTTCTCCAGATTGACAAGTGTCCAGTTGCTGACAGGATACAATGAGCCGTTAGCATAGACGTCCATGTTCTTTATGTCGACACCGGTCCTGCCGAGCGGGGCGGCAGAAGAATAGGGGAATAACGGATTCGGGGAACCCGGAATGGGAATCGTATCCAAGGCGATGTTCGTGTCAGTTCCACTGTAGGGATGACCAAGCGCTGGCGGAAGCAAGAATATGAGCGCCAGGACCACGATGGCCAGGAGGGCAGACACTATTATCCTCCAGGATCTCAGGTATTTCAGGAGCTCGTATCTCCAGACGATTGGAACCTGTGCCGTGTCGGAGGGTACTTTGAAATGATCCATCTTTGCTCACCTCGACTCCTTGACAAGGTCCATGTACAACATCTCGAGAGGAAGACCGACGGGGCTGAACCCGGCGACCTTCACGCCCATGGACTGTATGGCCTGCAGGAGGTCCGCACGAGCATCCAAGGAACCTTCGTAGGTCACGAGGAACACTCCTTCACGGACTTTCTCGACGGCGCGAACGTTCGAAAGACCTCTGACCTTCCCCAGTAGGGTGTCTGATACCGGACCTAGAATCACGACCTCCAGCTTGGTCACCTTTGAGAGCGTCTTGAGCTTGTCAATCGAATCGTAGACCAGGAGCTTCCCGCGGTCTATTAGCGCGGCCTTGTCACAGACCTCCTGGACCTCTCCCAGAAGGTGAGAGCTCATGAATATCGTGTAGTGCTGCCTCTTGAGCTCCTTTATGATCTCTCGGACCTCGACCATTCCCCTGGGATCGAGACCGCTCGTCGGCTCGTCGAGTATGAGAATCTCTGGCTCGTGCAGAAGTGCCTGCGCGATCGCCAGCCTCTGCTTCATGCCCTTCGAGAACTTGCCTATCCTGGTGGTCCGCCACTGCTCGAGCTTCACCTGTTGGATGACATCGGTCGATCTCGACTTGATATCCTTCGAGTGCATCCCCCTGATCCTCCCGAGGTAGGCTAGAGTCTC
>CAZTFD010000272.1:0-1994 GCA_964612225.1 uncultured Thermoplasmata archaeon
CTTTCTCGCCTGTACTCCTCTTGGCTCCGCACCTGCGCTCGCACAGGATGCAACTATCTAGCATTCTGTGCGCGAGCTCTACCTTCAAATCGAGGAACGAGATCCCTTCAC
Source organism: uncultured Thermoplasmata archaeon (assembly GCA_964612225.1). GTDB lineage: Archaea > Thermoplasmatota > Thermoplasmata > UBA10834 > UBA10834 > COMBO-56-21. The sequence goes on from CAZTFD010000272.1 coordinate 112, forward strand.
TGGCCTGCGCATCTCTCTTGATAACGGAGTCATGCGCATTCCACAGACCGTGTTCGTTATCAGCGGGGTCGACCGCGACAATGTATTCCTTAGTCCTGAGGTACTTCGCTCTGTCTTCGCCTTCGAGTATCCGATAGTAGTCCGATAGGGCGTGATTGGGCATTCGGAATCGTAGTTGTGCTTGCGCACATTTAATACTTTCATGAGCGGTTGGCCGACGCGATGCGCTCCGAATCCCTGGAAGACCTCCCAGACCTCTGGAAGGCGACATACGACCTGGTCGCGCAGGTGCCCAAAGGTAGGGTGACCACGTATGGCGAGGTGGCTAAGGCGCTGGGAGACGTCGTGGCTAGCAGGTTCGTCGGACTCGCCATGAGCAAGAACGACGATATCGTCAGGGTGCCTTGCAGGCGAGTTGTGCAGACAGATGGCTATGTCGGCGGATACACGGGCGGAGGTCCACCAAAGAAGATCAAGCTTCTGAAGGACGAGGGGATACAGATCCTTCACGAGAAAGTCATCAATCTCGAAGACGTCCTCTTCAAGGACTTCAAGACGACCTCACCACTCAAAAGGCTCAGAAAACGTCAGATGAGCCTGAAGAATCATCTGAAGTTGAATGAATTCAAGGGCAGGATTGGGAGGGTGGCAGGTATAGATGTCGCCTACACCGGTGAGCACGCATACGCCGCTTTGGTCACTTTCGACTACGCGACTCGGGAGGAAGTTGATAGGATTGTCATCGAGGGTGACGCCAAGTTCCCATACATACCAACGTATCTTGCCTTCAGGGAGATTCCGATCATTCGCCCGCTCATGAAGCATCTGGATTCCTCTACCATGTTGATGTTTGACGGCAACGGCATCCTTCACCCGGAGGGCTTCGGGATTACCAGTCAGATCGGAGTGGTGTTCGATGTCCCGACTGTGGGAGTTGCCAAGAAGCTCCTGTGTGGAACCGTCTCTGCGCCCCGTTCGAGCCGTGCGCGGGAGATAGTCGTTGACGGCCAGAAGGTCGGCTACGCAATCGTCGGGAAGGCTAACCGGAACCCTGTCTACGTTTCGCCGGGCCACATGGTATCTTCAGAGCAGGCCAGGGACATATCGACGAGATTCCTCAAGCATAGGGTTCCTGAGCCCACTCGTGTGGCGCACTTGGTAGCTGAGGGCGCCAGGATCAGAACAAACCACAAATAGGCGCTAGTCAGTCATCAGCGCTTGATGCGCATATGCATATTCGGTGCGGGTTCGCTCGGGAGCGCCCTGGGAGGCATCCTCTCCTCCGAGCACGAGGTTACCCTGATAGGCAGGAAACCTCATGTTGATGCGATCAATCGCACCGGTCTGCGACTGATCGGCGATGTCAAGAGACTCGTTCGACCAGAGGCTCGCGAATCGCTGTTGAGTTCGGACAGCCCCGATCTTCTGATAGTTGCCACGAAAGCGTATGACACCATTGATGCAGTGTCTGAATGCAGGCGCCTGACCCCAGGACATGCAAAAGTGTTGACCCTCCAGAATGGCCTGGGAAATCTCGAGATCCTCAGAGGCTGGAAAGGAGCGCGTGCATTCGGCGGATATACGACCATGGGAGCAGTCCTCGTTTCTCCCGGGAAGGTGAAGGTCTCAGGTCTAGGCAAGACCGTAGTGGGCGCGGACCTCGATCCCAGAGGAGCTGAGGAGATCGCTGCTACATTCTCGTCGTGCGGTATCCCTACAAGCGTTGAGGAGGATGTGATGTCTATGATGTGGACTAAGGCGGCCGTTAGCGCATGCATCAACCCCCTCACCTCCGTGCTCCGGATCGAGAACGGACGGCTACTTGAGAGCTCGGTGGTTTCGAAGCTCATGTCCGATGTGTGCGGAGAATGCGTAGCCGTCGC
>CAZTFD010000273.1:0-1985 GCA_964612225.1 uncultured Thermoplasmata archaeon
CGAGGTTGGTCTCATCTATCGCGATGATCTTGTTCATGCCGGTCATGTCGACGGTAATCCCGCCCTTGACTGGCACGGAACCCCCAAGGCCCCAGGAGCCGGCTCCCCTCGGGACTATCGGCTTCTTGGTCGATATGGCCTTCCTCACTATCTGGACCACGTCCTGTGTATAGGCCGGTCTCACGACCTGGTCGGGCATGGTCTTGAAAATGACATCCATCTCTTTCGGAAGCGGTGCGAGGTCATGGCTGTAGAGCCTCCTTTCCATCTTGTCATCCGTGGTCTCCATTGTAAACACCTACTGGCATGCGGTGACTGAGAGGGCTGTCCGTCCTCCCCCGGCCAAGGTAAGCTCTCATTGCCAATAACCTTTATGATGTACCTGTCTGGGCTGTCTCTGGAGGCTATCTGAACTCGTCACAACCTAACGGCAACCCGGCGAAATCCTTTTATCTCACTTTGTAGTGAGTAGAAGTCCACACACGACGCCCATGGCGTCGGGAGAGGGGAGATAGAATGCATTCATCACTTAGAATGATGGCGCTGTTCATGGCCCTGACAGCGATATTCGTGGTAATCGGTTACGTGCTAGGGTCCGTCTTCTTCGGCGATTGGATACTGGGTTCACTCGTGTTCCTGGTGTTCGCAGCTGTTATCAACTTCATCAGCTACTTCTTCAGCGACAAGATCGTACTCTGGTCGTACGGCGCGAAGCCCGCGTCCAAGGCCGAGCAGCCAAGGCTGTACAACATCATCAACAAAGTGTGCCTCAAGGGCGACATGCCGATGCCTAAGATCGCGATCATTCCGACGCAGACGCCGAACGCCTTCGCGACCGGGAGGAACAAGGACAACGCCGTAGTGGCTGCTACCGAGGGCATCATGTCTCTGTTGACGGACGACGAGCTCGAAGGCGTCCTGGCCCACGAGATGGCTCATGTTAAGGGCAGGGACATACTCCTGATGTCAGTCGCCGCGACCATTGCTGGTGCGATCTCGTTCGCCGCTAGGATGGCCCTCTGGAGCTCTCTGGGCGGGAGCCGGAGGGACGGCGGGAACGCCTTGATCCTTCTGCTGGTGGCAATCACCGCCCCGCTCGCCGCTCTGTTACTCAGACTGGCGATCTCAAGGAGCAGGGAGTACAAGGCGGACAGGGAAGGGGCGCTCATGATTCAGAGGCCTCTGGCGCTTGCCAGAGCCCTCGAGAAGCTGGAGGAAGGGAACAGGCGGAGACCGATGACCAGGGGAAGCCCGTCGTCATCATCGCTGTTCATCGTGAACCCGTTCTCGGGCGGAACGTTCGTCACGATGTTCATGACCCACCCGCCGGTCCGTGCAAGGGTCAAGCGGCTCAAGGCCCTCGCGGACCAGACCGGGTTCATTGGATGATCGAAGAAACCTCTAACGCCTTTTAATCCATCTTCAAAGGAACTTGACCATCAGCACGTCGTCGAAGTACTCCTTCCCCTCTTTGTTGGCTTTCGGGATACGACCCACTTCGACGAAGCCCATCTTCTTGTAGAGCGCTTGGGCCCTCTCGTTGTATTCGAAGGATTTGAGGTGAAGCATCTCTAGATTGCGCATGCGCGTGCGTGCAAGCTCGATGGTCCTTCTCATCAATGCCTCTCCGATCCCCCTGCCGCGCATCTCCCGGCTCAGGGCGATGCCGACCTCCGCTCCGTGCGAAGACTTCCAGGACAGGCGGCTGATAACGCAGTTGCCCATGATTCTCCCGTCGACCTCGACGACGAGCATCACTCCTTTCCTCCTCCTGATGTCAGCCAGCCATGATTTGAGCCAAGCAGTTTCCCCTTTGAGGTTCACTCTCTTGTTCATGAGGATTCCGGACCTCTTCTCCGCAGTCATTGGATTAATGAACCTCATGAACTGGGCCGTGTCCTTCGACTTCGGCTCCCTGAAAAGCACCTGAGTGCCGTCCTTGGCCACGAATCTGAAAGCGACCACGCTTCATGCAACTTCTACGG
>CAZTFD010000274.1:0-1983 GCA_964612225.1 uncultured Thermoplasmata archaeon
GTATTTTGCCCTGTACGACCGCCGCGGCAACATGATAGGTTACATGCAGGCGGACTATCCACTCGACAACAAGATACCGACCAGGCAGACCATCGAGGAGGTCGAGCTCTTCGCTGCGATTGCCGCTGTCGGTCTAGAGAACGCCTCGATGTACAAGCGTTCCCTGCTGCTTCTGCAGGAGAACGAGGTCAAGACGGAGAGAATCCTCAGGATACTGGAACTCATCCAGAGCGTCCTCAGGATCGACGACCTGGACATCGTGCTGCAGAACGTCTCTGACGCGATGGCCAGCACGTTCGGATTTAGAAAAGCAGGAGTCTCGCTTTTCTCGGAGAACTCCGATCACGTGACAGTCCATTCACTCACAGGATACAGCAAGGAAGAGGAGGAGGCTGTCAGGAGAAGCAACATCCTCAAGCACAAAGTCCTCGAGGATTTCAGAGAGGAGTTCAGAGTCACTAGGTACGGATACTTCATACCTGGAGAAACCCAGGGCGCTGGCGCCGATTTTGTGTTCGTGGAAGACCCGACGAGGGTCGCGAAGCCCCGTCAGACCTCTGAAACTTGGCATGAGCTGGACCTCCTGTACTTCGGCATGATCGACCGAGAGGGCAGGATGTTGGGATACATACAGCTCGACTATCCTCTCGACAACAAGATACCGACGAAGGAGACGATGGAGACGATGGAGGCCTTCGCCAACATCGCGACCATCGCCATCGAGAACTCGACGATCTTCAAGGACTTGAACAACGCAAAGGATCAAGTTCGGATGTATCTCGACCTTCTCACACATGACGTCGGCAATCTCGCCAATCCCGTGAATGCGTATCTCGAGATCGTGATCGGGACGACCAGTCTCACCCCCATCCAGCATAAGTACATCTCATCAGCGCAGGAGGCGAGCCGGAGCATGATCCACCTCATCAGAAACGTGCGTCGCTCTGCCCAGATGCTGGAGACCGCTGAGGTCGAGCTGGTCCCCTCGAACCTGACCAAATCCCTCCAGCAAGCAGCGGCGGAGGCCAAGAGCGCGTTCCTCGCTAAGAAGGTCAATGTGCGAATGAACGTCCCGACTCAGGACGTTTGGGTCATCGCGGACACATTCCTCGACGAGGTCATCTACAACCTCCTGACGAACTCCATCAAATACGATGAGCACGAGGAGATCATAATTGATGTCGACCTGAAGCCCGCGGAGCTGGAGGGGAAGCATTACATCCAACTGAGGATCATCGACAGGGGCATTGGGATCCCGGACGACCTTAAGGAGAAGGTCTTCTCGAGGGAGTTCAGGAAGCTCCCGCGGCCCGAGAGACCAACGCCCCAGAAAGCCAAGGGCGCAGGCATGGGCCTCTCGATAGTGAAGGGGCTCATGAACAGGTACGGCGGAAGGATATGGGTCGAGAACCGGGTCTACGATGACTACACCCGCGGAAGCGTGTTCAACCTGCTGTTCCAGACGCCCTGACGACTCTGCAAGAGGGAGACATCGGAAACGCTTATTACGGAACCTCATCCATTGTACTGCTGCGGGATAGAATGTCATCGGCCAGCGAGATCTCAAGAATCCAACGCGCGAACAACATCGTCGGGAGAGAGTGGGAGCTCGAAAAGGCGCTTGCCGCTCTGAGGACGGGAAGACACCTGATGATCGAGGGCCCAGTGGGCGTAGGGAAGACCATTCTTGCGGTCGCTGTCGCAAAGCATCTTGGCCGGCCCGTCTTCAGAGTCGATGGTGACGAGAGATATACAGAACAGAAGCTGTCTGGCTGGTTCGACCCTCCTGTGGTCCTCGAGAAGGGATACATCCCAGAGGCGTTCTCGCCGGGCCCGCTCACGAGCGCGATGCGCGATGGCGGGGTCCTCTTCATGAACGAGATGAACCGTATGCCCGAGGGGGTTCAGAACGTGCTCCTCCCCGCTATGGACGAAGGCATCATTGAGGTCCGCGTCGGGTCGTCCGGGGCAGGCTCCGCGGAT
>CAZTFD010000275.1:0-1959 GCA_964612225.1 uncultured Thermoplasmata archaeon
CTTGAGCGACTCGGATGCCGTCCTGAGTTCCTTTGTAAGTTTTGACAGGTTGGACTGCATCTGCTTGAAAGCTGCGACGAGCTTCGCAAGATCGCCCTTGCCCTCGACGGCGATCTCTTTGGAAAGGTCCCCGGCAGCTATTGCTTGAGCGCTCTCGGTCAGTTCGATGAGCGGTTGAGATGTGCTATCGATCAGTAGGTTCATAGACCTCACCAACTCTCCGATCTCATCGTTTCCGGTCTTGATCTCGAGACGCGTCCTGAAGTTGCCCTCGGATATCGTCTTCGCGGCTTTCGTTACCGCGCCTACTGTCTTCGTGATCCTGGACAGAGTCACGAACGCCATGATCGGGACGACGATGGCGACAGCGGTAATGGCGATGAACGTCCATAGCACCCAATCCTGGACGGTCTTATCAATGGCGATAGTCATCAGGGCAGCAGCTTCCGAATTGATGTCAATCAGGACCGCCATGTTATCGTTGATGTCCTCCATGTGGGCGGACGCGCTCGCCGCCACGTTGTTTGCTGCATCGGTGTTGTTAGCGATCAGTAAAGTAATCGCGCTCGATGTATCATCGGTGTAGTTCGTCCACTGGACGTTTATCTCCGCGTATACTGCAGATTCTGATGCGATCAAGTCCTGCCTTCCCTGGTCCGTCACAATCTTGCCGAGATCGCTGAGAGCGGTCAACGAGTATCTGTTGTTGTAGTCTCTTAGAAACTGGGAAAATGCCATTTGGTGATCGACCATGTCTCCGTAGTACGTTGACCCCATGCCCAGGGGGTCATCGTATCCCGCGAGTATGCGGGCCATGAACGATTGCTGCGAGGCTGCAAGTTCGTTGGTTCCCGTGGCTATCCTCGAGATGACATCCATCGATTGTTCTTGCATTATGCCTGCGTCATCCTGTACGCTGTACAGTCCCTCGATCGAGATGTAGCTGATGACCCCGATCGGTATCAGAGACAGGCAAAGCACCCAAGCAACGATTTTGGCTGTAAGGTTGAGCTTCAATTCACCACCTGGCTTCGACTCGGGCAAAAGCCTTCCAGCTGAATGCAGATTCGTGGGGGGAGGACTCTTGCTGGCTGTCAAAATCAGTCTGCGCCATATTAATATATGCCGACTACAGATTCAAGGTTGGTAGCCACGGTAGACTGGCTATGTCAACAAGACCATCCTGCCCATTCTGCCGACGAAGCCATATTTAGGGCACAGAGCCATGAGAGAATCCGATGGAAACCGATGACAGTCAGGTAATCCAGGAGGTCATGAGGCACCTCTTCAGGTCCCGTGGTATCGACATGTCAGGCTACTCCCCCTCCTTCGTGATGCGGAGCATAAGGAGGCGAATCGGAAGATCCGGCTCCGCCAATCATACGAACTACCTCAAGCTCCTTCTCAGCAGCGATGATGAGACCAACGAGCTGCTGGGCGCTCTCTCGATCAATGTCACGGAGTTCTTTAGGGACAAGGGAGCCTTCGAGGCGTGGTCCACGAAGGTCCTGCTACCACTGGTATCATCCAAGAGCGAAAGCGGCGGGATACTCCGCATCTGGAGCGCCGGATGTGCTTCCGGCCAGGAGACCTACACCCTGTCGATATGCGTGAACGAGGCGCTAAAGAAATGCATTCTCGGCAGGACACCTATGGTCACCATATTGGGGACCGACATCTCTGCAAAAGCGCTGGCTAAGGCCAAGTCTGGGCTCTATACGAAGGAAGAGGTCAGGGGGGTGCCAGACAGATACATCGCTGAGTACTTCCAGAAGCATGGTCATGGATACGAGGTCCGGGAGTCCCTGAGAAAGGGTGTGAGATTCGCCAGGGAGAACCTTCTGGACGTCCCGAGCTCGAAATACTTCGACGCCATAGTCTGCAGGAACGTCATGATATACTTCTCCAGAGCGATGCATGAGCAGGTCGTGATGAACCTCTACACCGCGCTGTCCCGGG
>CAZTFD010000276.1:0-1893 GCA_964612225.1 uncultured Thermoplasmata archaeon
TCTTCCTCTCCCTATGAGCTTCCCTTGCGGGCTGTGGCGAACTCGTCCATGACCGTGACCATAAACTTCTCGGCATCTGTGAAGGAAGCTACTTTCTTGTTCCCCTCTATCACGATGTACTCATTGGGACTATGTGCCAGGCCGCCGTGGCCAATCCCTCCCATAGTCCAGGGCAGCTTGAGCGCACGGTCGAACAAGAAGAACGGTGCCGTGCCTCCGTGAGTCGGCCATACTCTTGGATTGTACCTGAATGCCCTGAAGCTCCTTATCATTGCCTGCACGATTGGCTCCTTCACGCTCGTCCGACACCAGTCTGCGCTTGTGTCGATTTCCTTGACTGAGATGTCCGAGTATCCGTGCTTCTGCAAATGCTTCCTGACGAGCGGCAGCATCTTCTCCTTCTTCTGGTTCGGAACTAGCCTGATGTCGAACTTGCAGCTGGCTTCGTGGGGCAAAACCGTCTTGCCGCCCTCATCTATGTAACCTCCCCATATTCCAATCATGTTGAGTGTTGTGCCAGTAGTGTATTGGCTCCACAGCTCCTCCTTGTCGTCGTCAGGCAACATGAATCGCTTGATCTTCATCGTCTTCTTCAGGTTCTGAAGGTCCGTTCTCTTGGCCAAGTCCTTGATGAGTTCCCTGTCCTCCTTCGACAACGGCCTGACATCGTCATAGAACCCGTCGATGAGTATCTTGCTCCCGTTCTGTTCCGTCATTGTTGCTAGAGCATCAACAAGCCTCCAGACGGGGCTGTCCACAATCGGCTTGTAGCTGCTATGGATGCCAAACTCCTGAGGGCCACGGCCCCATCTCTTCCCGCTGCAATTCATCTCGAAGCACACAGCGCCTTTCAAGCCCAGGTAAACATCACATTCCCCCGACTCGTCCTGTGTGAACCAAGGCCAGTAGCATGCCTCCGCTCTGGATAGTCTCTTCTTGTCCTTCTTGAGATATGGTTGTAGGCTCGGACTCCCCAGCTCTTCCTCTCCTTCTGCTAGCAGAATCAGGTTCACGGGTGGTCGACCGCTGGTCTTGCAGCATGCATCTAACGCACTCAGAAACGCCACAAGTGGGCCTTTCGTATTGGTTGCTCCACGGTTCACCATCGCCTTCACATTGCCCGACGGTAGCTTCATGTCGATGATCTTGGCGCCCATCGACGGATGCTTCCAGCCAGGTTCGTTGAACGGCTGGGTGTCATACATGAAATAGATGAGAAGGGTCTTGTCTGAGTCGCCCTTGCACTCGCCGTAGACGATAGGGTTCCCTTTGGTCTCGATGACCTCAACTTTCAGGCAGCCAACCTCTCGATACATCTGTCCTACAAGGGCCGCACACTCGTCGATTCCAAGGCCCGTATGGCTTACGCTAGGCTGCTTAACTAGACGCCTCAAACGGGATATGTGTTTGTTCTTGTCACGGTCGATCCTTGAGAATACCTGCTCTAGTCTGGGCTTGCGAGCGAGACTTCGCTCAGCACAGATTGGACGAACCATCGCCATTCCCCCTGCGGTATCGCCTTTCCTCCCCTATGGGCTTTTCCAAGGATTCAGGCAAAGGACGCAAACACCTAGGAGACTGTCCTCATGGGACCTGCAGACTAGAGAGGAGGATTGTTGAAGATATCACGTACGATCCTCCACGAACCATCGGGCTGTCTTCTCAAGATATTCAGGTGGCGGCTGCCATGTTTCAGCACGGTGCCGCTCTTCTTGTCGGTGGTCGATCCCCTGGTTGTGAATCGAACAAATGCCCAATCGCCTAGGATCACGATTTCGTCCAGGTTGCGATCGCTCAGCGCGGCGTATGGGATGAGGCCCTCCGCCAGACAGCGGGAATAGAAATCGCCGACGCGATGGCCGCTGGCAGACGCATTGAGGTCGTCGCGGTCTA
>CAZTFD010000277.1:0-1884 GCA_964612225.1 uncultured Thermoplasmata archaeon
CGCGCGTGGCCAAAGACGCCGGGATCTACTTCGAGTACTCCAAAAATGAGATGGTGCCGACCGAAATCGCTATCGGGGCCGCAACGTCCGGGATCAGAGCCCTCGTCAGCATGAAGCATGTCGGGGTGAACGTCGCTGCTGACGCACTAATGACTTTTGCGTACACGGGGACCAGAGGCGGATTCGTCCTGGTCACGGCGGATGACCCGTCCTGTCATTCGAGCCAGAACGAGCAGGATAACAGGTACTACGCCCTTCTAGGAGGCATACCGCTCCTAGAGCCCTCATCCCCTCAGGAATGCTACGAGATGACAAAGGAGGCGTTCGAGCTCTCTGAAAAACTCGAGTTGCCAGTCATCCTCCGAACAACGACCCGCATCTCCCACGTCCGCGGACCTGTGATCGTCGGGGAGATAGTCCAAGGTCCGAAGAAGAAGGAGTTCGTCAAGGACCCGAGAAGATTCGTGACTGTGCCGGCCGTAGCCCGAGCCAGACACCTGGTTCTTCTTGAGAGACTCCGCGAAGCGGAGGGGTTGTCAGCGAAGTCACATCTGAATAGAGTGTACAAGATCGGGACCGGCGCTAAGATCGGCGTAGTCACCTCATCAGCATCGTTCAATTATGTTATGGACGCGGCGAAGGAGCTATCCGCATCAGTCGATGTTCTGAAACTGGGGTTTCCACATCCGCTGCCGAGCAGATTGATTATCGATTTCCTGAATGGGCATGACCGAGTGGCGATCGTGGAGGAGCTAGAACCGATCCTTGAGACGTCAGTCAGGGCGGTCGCTCAGCGCGAATCCATCAACACAAAGATCGTCGGCAAAGCTGATGGGATTCTCCCCAGGGCGTACGAGTTCGACCAAGCCATTGTTGCGTCTGGGCTAGTGCTCGCCTTTGGGCTCAAAGGCAGTGAGGCGAGAACGGCAGTCATCGACCTTCAGAATCTCCCTGTCCGGCCTCCCGTCTTGTGCGCGGGGTGTCCGCACAGCGCGGCCTACTTTGCAGTCAACAAGGCGACGAACAGAAAGGCCATATTCGCATCTGACATCGGTTGCTATACACTCGGGGTTTCCCCTCCATACAATGCAGCCGACCTCCTGGTCTGCATGGGTTCAAGTGTAGGCACAGCGGGCGGTCTTGCAAAGGTCAACGACCTTCCTGTGATTGCCTTCATAGGCGATTCCACATTCTTCCATGCCGGCATCCCAGGGCTGATCAATGGGGTCCACAACGGACACAAGTTCCTCCTGATGATCCTTGACAACAGGACAACGGCCATGACAGGGCATCAGCCGCACCCAGGCAGCGAGCACGGTCCGTCCTGCTGCGACATCACATCGGTTTCGATCGAGGAGGTCGTCAAGGGCTGCGGGGTCAAGTGGTTGAGAGTCGTGGACCCGTACGACATCAAGAAGACGACGGAGATGGTCAAAGAAGCACTGAAGCAGAACGGGGTTTCCGTCATCATCGCAAGGCGGGAATGCGCCCTGATCGCCAAGATGGACGAGAAGGGAGCGATCCTCAAGAAACAGCGGATTGACCATGATGCCTGCAAGCAGTGCAGAACCTGCGTAGACAAGTTCCAGTGTCCCGCGATATCCAGCATCGACAAGGTGCAATCGATTGACGAGTCGCTTTGCTCTGGCTGCGGTGTGTGCGCCCAGGTCTGTCCCACGCAGGCCATAAGGAAAGCGAATAAAGTGTAAGTGTCAGTGTGATTGTGAGCAAATAAATTAGGGACAAGCTATTTTAGGCATTTTAGCGCACTTTAGGCATTTGTCAGATTCACTGTTTAAAAGGGGAAATGTTATGCTGTCGAAAGATATAAAATTTTTAATTTCAGGTGTGGGAGGGCAGGGGACGGTCCTGGCCAGCGATATC
>CAZTFD010000278.1:0-1877 GCA_964612225.1 uncultured Thermoplasmata archaeon
GCCAAGATGCTTGGGATTTCCAAACAGGCTGCACACCACCGAATGCAGATCTTGATTGGGATTGGGGCAATCGAAGGCATGACTGCGGGCATTTCAATTCATTACCTTGATGCAGTACCCCTCCTGATTTTCGGAAGATCGGACACGACTTCGATTGAGGAAACCCTGGATAGACTAGGAGGAAGCGAATTCTCGAGTCTCGCCATAGTAGCCAGTGGTAATTACTTCTATGTCGTCAGCTTGATTAGACACATGTCCGAACTCGACAGCTATACCGAATTCGTGAAGCGAGCAGCGGAAATGCCCTCGCCCACCGTGGGCATATACGGGCTGGATTATCCCGATTACAGCCTTGCCGTTCATAGTGGGAAGCGGAAGCAGAGCTACAAGGAGCTCTCCCCTGTCGACCTAAAGATCATCGCTTCGCTTAAGGACGACGCCCGCAGGCCAACTGCGGATATCGCCGAGATGGTCGGAGTCTCGGCCAAGACAGTTCGGCGCCATTTGGAGGACATGATATCCGACGGCTCGCTGGAGTTCTACGTGCCGTTCGACCCTGGCTCAGGAGAGGATTTGTTCTTCATGATACATGTGAACCTCAGGGACGGTGCCGACAAAGTGGAAGTTGGGAGGAGGTTACTTTCGAAATACCCGTCCAGGATTTTGTTTGTCAGGACCTTCAGGAACATTCCAAGCTTCCTCATGTGCATCCTCTGCTCGGACAAGACGACCGAGATCCGCAAGGTCATTAAAGGGGTCGGTGAGGATGAAGACGTCTTGACCGCAATGCCTAATTTCGTCTACCTCCGCCGTCATTACGTAACCTGGCGAGACAAATTACCTGGAGTCCGGACCAGCTCCTCTAGGGTAGCTAGGGTGCATGACCTGCATTCCAGGCCACGGAGGCAGTATCCTCAAGAGTGAGCTGAGGACCCTGTTCCTGCCTCGAAAATGTCTATCCTGTCAACAGAAGCCCGAACATCAAGGTCAGTCTGCTATCCATTTGTGACCCTAGTATCATCCGTCCCCTGGACATGTGTATATAGCCTAGGCCGCAGTTCATGAGGAGTGTGCCTTTGGACGAAGGTCCGAGTGAGGGCATTAAGAATGCCTCGGGTGGTAGTTCGAGGAGGGGGTGAAATGTAGTTGAGAGCAGTAGCTGCAGTATTCAGCGCACTCATCGCATGTCTAATGCTAGCTCAGCCAGTTCTCGGAGAGGAAACCAACAACAAGATCACGCTGGGCGACGCACAAGGCGACTTGATGAAGTACAACGCGAACTACGCATTTATGTTGCTGGGAGCCGCCAAACCTTGGCCTGGTAGCTCCCCCGTCCAGAAGGCAACCTATCTGGACATGAAGGAAGTATCACTTGAGAAGCAGGGTGATACATTCGTAGCTACGATGACACTGAGGTGTGATGATCTGCTAGCCAATGTAGAGATGCCGATCGGATCGCAGCATGGAAAGCAGATTGCATGGTTCCATTCCATTATCAACCTGGATGACGGAATCGAGTATATGGATTTCGTATGGTGGGATGGGAGCCAGATGTTGACTGGTGACTTCTGTCCAGACCTCGTGTGGTCGATTGAAGGCGCGACCATCACAATGCTGATTGACGAGGAGATGTTGGGTAATCCATCAAGCGTTGCATGGGGTTACGGTGTCCTACTATGCCTCGCTCCGCTTGGCGTGCCCACATGGGGTGGATGTTGGTTCGTTGACATGCCAGACACTTATGTCGGCGGCCAGTCGGGATACACAATTTGGCCGGCATGAATCTGAAACCCTCTTTCTCTTTTCCGCTTCTTGTCTTCCTCGATCAGCCGCTGGAGCACGGCCCGACCCGGTGAGTGCGCTTTGGTGTGGTGGCC
>CAZTFD010000279.1:0-1864 GCA_964612225.1 uncultured Thermoplasmata archaeon
GGGTACTTTGGATAGGAGCTCGTCGGCCGCTCTGATCGAGAGCGCGGCCGAATACACCTGGAATGCACTGAAGTTGCCGAGGGACATCATCCTGGCCTCCCTGTTGATCCTGATGGCCTCCCCGAAGTCTCCTAGGATCAGCTTGTTCAGCGCACCCTCTGCGGTGGAATCGATCTCGAAGAACGAAGGCTTCATTGTCAGGGCCTCGTCGATGTTCCTCTCCACGGCCTTCTCATCCTCCTGTGGAAGTTCCATCGGCTCCACAGGTTTGTTGGATATCTCCTTGATGTCGGCGCCGATCGCCCGGACCTCAGCCGCGTCCATGTCAGGAGCCGCGACCTCTGTCGGTACATTCTTGGCCCTAGAGAGAGCCGTCCTGACCTGATCGTCAGTCAGTCTCTTTGCCTTGACCTTCTCGACGAAATCGCGTTTGTATCTGCAGTTAGAAACGTCAATCCCGTATTCCGCAGCGACAATCTTGAGTTTCCAGATTGGGAGCTCGTTCAAGAAATGACTAGAATCCTGGACCATCTGCATCTCTCCACTAAACATGCGCCTTATCAAAGTCATGTCCCATAATCCTTTCGTATTTGAGGGAAGAGCCTCTGGTCGTGCGACAAAACCTAAGTAGTGGGGTGTTCATCGAACCCGGCAATGGACGCCGCGCAAGAGAAGATTGCGGTCGCCAGGCTGTCAGTGTACTCAAACACCTCCCTGGTCATTCTCAAGCTCATCGTCGGATTCTTCATGGGTTCAGTTGCAGTACTTTCCGAAGCAATTCACTCAGGCATTGACTTGGTTGCCGCGATGATCGCAAGGTACTCCGTCAAGAAGTCCGCGGAACCGGCCGACAAGGATCACAGGTACGGTCATGGGAAGTTCGAGAACCTGTCTGGGATGATCGAGGGGGCGCTCATATTCGTTGCTGCCGCCATCATCATATACGAAGCGGGATTGCGCCTGTTCGGGACTTTCGAGGTGGGACTCCTCCCCGCCGGAATGTTGATTATGGGCGCCTCTGCGGTCGTGAATTTCCTCGTGGCACGAAAGCTGAGTGAGGTGGCAAAGAGGACGGATTCGTTGGCCCTCGAGGCGGACGCATACCACCTTAAGACGGATGTCTGGACTTCTGCGGGAGTATTCGTTGCTTTGGTCCTGATCCAGATCACAGATATTCATCTTCTGGATCCTGCGGTCGCATTGTTCGTTGCGATGTTCATCATCCATGCGGCTTTCGACATAACGAGACGGTCTGCTGAGGGCCTTGTGGACAAGAGCCTTCCCGAGGCCGAGATAAAGCTCATCGAACGCATCATCATCGAGCACAAGAGCGACATCCTGAACTACCACAAGCTGAGAGCCCGGAAGATGGGGTCCGAGAGACAGATCGATCTGCACATGATTGTCCCGAGGAATCTCAGCATCAAAGAGGGCCATGACCTCGTGGACAAGCTGGAACAGGATATCAAGAAGGCATTGCCCCATACAATAACAGTCGTCCACATTGAACCGTGCGACGCGAATTGCGAGAGATGCAAGATGTCCCCTCCTGGCCGCATATTGTCGAGGGGCAAGGACAGGCAGAGCGGATCTAATTGCGAGCCTAGGCAAAGCGCTCGCTGAGCACCCGTTCGGTCTCTATGAATGGGTTCTCTCCGTCCTCGCTGTTGTCTATCGTGACCCACTCATCTGCAACCAACGACTTAGCCACCCTCCGCACCGACAGGAGCTTCTCCTCGGTCTCGAACATTTCGTGCCTGTGGCCTCTCAGTGAGATCCTGCGCTTTGCGACTTGCGGGTCGATGTCGATGAAGAGTGCAAGGTCTGGGAATGGGAGCACCTTTCGGAACAACTTGTAGCCAGT
>CAZTFD010000280.1:0-1837 GCA_964612225.1 uncultured Thermoplasmata archaeon
GCCGGACAACGTGCTGATGATATGGACAGGCCCTCTCGTGGGAACCATGGTGCCCCTGACCAGCAGGTATGCCGTTGTCACGAGGTCTCCACTCACCGGGACATTCCTGGACAGCTACGCTGGCGGTTACTTCGGACCCGAACTCAAGTACGCCGGATTTGATGGCGTGATAATAAAGGGCAAGGCCAAGAAGCCAGTTTATCTGTGGATCAACGACGGCAAGGCCGAGATTCGCGACGCGAAGAACATCTGGGGCAAGGACAACTTCAAGACAGAGGAGCTCATCCGAAAGGAAACGGGACAGAAGAGCGCAAGGGTGGCCTCAACCGGTCCGGCCGGCGAGAAACTGTCGCTCATTGCAGGTGTCACTAGCGACCTGACTAGGAACGCCGGGAGAGGCGGCGGCGGAGCGGTGTTCGGGTCGAAGAACCTGAAGGCTGTTGCCTGTCGGGGCACGCTCGGGGTCGATGTGCCCGACATCGACGGACTCGTGAAGTTGTCCAAGGAGATGTTCCTCAAGGATGTGGTCGAGAACCCCGATCACTCAGGTTCAATTACCGATGGAACCCCAATCATCGTCAACATGAGCCAAGATGCAGCGATTCTACCTACGAAAGACTGGTCCTCGGGGACGTTCGAGGGCCATTCTGGTATCGATTCTGAGGCTATCAAGACCAGGGTACTGGTGAGGAGAAAGGCCTGCATGGGCTGCGGAATCGCTTGCGGCAGCTGGTCCAAGGTCAGGAAAGGCGCGTTCAAGGGCTCATCAACGGAGGGCCCGGAATACGAGACCATTGGACTGTCCGGCTCAAACTGCGGCATCGGAAACATAGAGGCGGTCGTGAAGTTCGCCGAGGAGTGTGACAAGCTCGGGCTGGACACTATGTCGGCCGGGAGCACCACGGCATTCGCGATGGACCTTTACGAGAGAAAGATACTGACCAAGAAGGACACTGGAGGTCTGGATCTGAAGTTCGGCAACGAGGAAGCATTCGTCAAGATGCCTGCGATGATGGCGAACAGAGAGCACATCGGAGACGTTCTCGCTGACGGATCGAAGAAAGCCGCCAAGAGGATCGGCAAGGGCGCCGAGAAGCTGGTCATCGAATGCAAGGGGTCCGAGTATCCGGCATACGACCCGCGCGGGTCTATCGGCATGGCGCTCGCATACGCGACGTCTGACCGGGGCGCTGACCACAACAGGGCTTGGCCCGTCGCATCGGATGCGTATGGAAGCGGAGATCCGTGGAACCCCGAAGGCAAGGCCGCGATATGCGTGGAGGACAACACGAGGACGAGCGTCAAATGGAGCTTCATCTTCTGTGACTTCTATGCTGTGAGCTTCGGCAACATGGCTAAGTACTACACAGCGGTCACTGGTGTTCCTGCAGATGAAGGGTATCTGCGAACCATCGGCAGACGCGTTTGGAACTTGACACGCGCGTTCAACGCTCGCGAAGGTTTCACGAAGAAGGACGATAACCTGCCGGAGAGGATGGAGAAGGAGCCCTTGAATTCCGGGAAGACGAAGGGCAAGTTCGTCCCGAGGGCGGACTTCGAGAAGATGTTGGTTGAGTACTACGGCCTATGGAAGTGGGACGATCAGGGCAGACCCACCAAGAAAGCCCTAGAAGAGGTCGGACTCGGGGACATCGTCAAGAAGCTGCCGTACCTCAAGTGAGGCAGGGCCGGTCGCATAGACTGGCCCGCTGAAACCATTTTATTCTACACTTTTATATATAGATTGTCGGAATCATATCGTTTTCACCATCTTCCTGACGATACTTTTGTCATCGATCTGCCGATGGCTAGTTGTGAGTAGTGTTGTACAACAAAT
>CAZTFD010000281.1:0-1327 GCA_964612225.1 uncultured Thermoplasmata archaeon
TCTTATGATCTTGATCGCTTCCTCGAAGTTGCCCTCCTGGGTCTTCTTGATGAACGCCGGGATGTCGATCTCGACCGGGCAGCCGTCCATGCAGACCTTCCTGTTGGGGCTGCGCTTGCACTGGAGGCATCTCTGCGCCTCCAGGATCGCCGTCTGCGCTTCCTGACCGATAGGGACCTCGTTGAAGTTGTGGACCCGCTCCTCGGGCTTCTGCTCCGGCATCGGGTACTTCTTCGGCACGAGCTTCTTCGGGGCCTTCTTCTCCTCCTCTGCCATCTACTTCGCCTCCTGGAATCGCCTGAGTGAGATCTGCTCCTCTGGAATGTACCGCTTGTTCCTTGCAGTGAGGTTATCGAAATCGACCTTGTGGCCATCGAACTCAGGTCCGTCCACACAGCCGAACTTGGTCTCGCCACCGATTATCACTCTGCAGGACCCGCACATGCCCGTGCCGTCGACCATGATGGGGTTGAGGCTGACGACGGTCGGGATGTTGTAGGGCTTCGTTATGTTCGCGATGACCTTCATCATGATTATCGGACCGACGGCGTAGACCAGATCGATCTTCTTGTTCTCTGCGATCAGCTTCTTCAGGATGTCGCTGACGAACCCGTGGTGCCCTTTGGAGCCGTCATCCGTGCACACGAAGAACTCGTCGCTGACTGAATTGATCTCCTTCTCGTACATCAGCAACTTCTCGTTTCTGGCGCCTATGATGTTGATCGTGTGGTTCCCGGACTGCTTGAGCGCGCGCACGACTGGATACATGAGAGCCAAGCCGATGCCGCCGCCGATGCTGACGACGTTGCCGTACTGCTTCAGATGCGTCGGCAGGCCGAGCGGGCCGACGAGGCTGAAGACCTTGTCCCCGACCTTCATCTTGCCGAGCTCCTTGGTGGTCTTACCGACCTCCAGCGCTGCGATCGTGATCGTTCCCTTCTCGGGAGAGAAGTCCGCCATGGTCAGGGGGATCCTCTCGCCGTGCTCAGTCGGTGTCACCATTATGAACTGTCCTGCCTTGGCCTTCCTAGCGATGTTTGGGGCGCGGATCTCCAGTTTTATGACATCCGGGGTGAGCTTCTCCGACTTCACTATCTCGTACATGTTCATACACTCCCCGCCGTCGGTCCAGATAGAACGGTCGAGCGGCTTGGGACGAGGCCGTGACGCCTGTCGGCGCTGCATTCCAACGTTTATATTTAAGCTTGGCGACAACACAGTTATCTAGGGCGTTTTTTCCGATGGAGATGTATGAAAAACGGTTCTTCTTAGAAGTTTTTCTGAATATCTTGACCGGCGACTGAAAACAAATCGGCACCACATGCTC
>CAZTFD010000281.1:1359-1836 GCA_964612225.1 uncultured Thermoplasmata archaeon
GAGCCGGTGTCTTGTAACTGGGTAGTGCCCGCCAGCGTGACCAACGGAACGGCCTCGATCTTGCGGTAGACCTCCTCAGGCGGTCTAGAGACTCCGTCTACCTTGAGAAGGAAGTCCTCGATTGAGATCCCGAAGAGGCGCTCGTTCTCCTTGAGATGAGGAAGGATGAGCTTCCAGTCAGCTTCCGTCAAGCGTGATATCCTGCCTCCGTTCAGCTGGTCCTCGCCCACCTGCCTGCCCGGGTCACGAATGTAGATGGCGCCTCCGGACGCGAGAGAGAACAGGTTGCCTCCTGGATACGGGGCTGGCAGGTTGACCGGGTTGCCCTTCGCATCGAATGAGACATCGTTGGGGGTGAGCAGCGGCTTGCCGTCGACCGCATCGGCGACCGTCTCCCACTTATCCGCCGCCGGATCGTAGGTGCGGATGGCGTTCTGCTGCGAATCCGGCACCCAGGCGCGGCCAAGCCAATCGAAC
>CAZTFD010000282.1:0-1814 GCA_964612225.1 uncultured Thermoplasmata archaeon
ATCGCCTTTCCTCCCCTATGGTCTTTTCCGAAGCTCAGGATTAGATTTGAACATTAATATGTTCATCAAGATTAAAATGTGCGAGGGCCCGGATTATGGTCTGGAATTTGCCGGTGATTAAAGCTGGATGCTTTAATTGCCGGTACAGAATGAGGGGGCTCCGGACATCGTTTTCTTGCCGGAAGGAAATTCTGTCGCCATTCCGTCCCTGTGGGACTTTCTCATATCGGACCGGATTTGAATCAAACGTACTGGCTATATAACGATCTTGCGGCAGAGGTACGGTCGAAACGCTCAAGAACGAATCGTTCATTGACACCTCGACTATGGAAAGGCGATCCGACGCACAATATCTCACAGAAGGGGATGCAGGTGGCAAGCTCTTCGCAAGCAGCTTCCGACACAAAGAAACTAGCACGGTGCTCACTGGACCAGCTCTACACGCTGCTAGAAGCGCGTCCTGAGGGTCTCTCCACATCAGACGGTGAAAGGAAGCTGAGGGAGCACGGTCCGAATGTGCTCCCAGAGGCCAGAAGGACTCCGATCACTCGCAAGGTAGTAGCCCAACTCACGAACCTCTTCAATGTCCTGCTGGTTTTCGCAGCAGTCTTGTCGTTCATCACCGGGTACATCTCGAATGACGCAGGCTCGATCGAGATGGGGGTCGCAATCCTCTTTGTCGTCGCGGCGAGCGTGTTCTTCAGCATCTACCAGGAGCACCGGGCAGAGCGCGCTGTAGAAGCTTTGCGTCAACTGGTGCCAGAGAATGTCAGGGTCCTTCGAGACGGCAAGACGACGAAGATAACGGTGTCTGGTATCGTCCCGGGCGACGTGATCGCTCTCGATGAGGGGGACAGAGTGCCTGCCGACGCACGTCTCATCAACGCCTTCGATATCTCAGTCGACAACTCGATTCTCACGGGCGAATCGGAGCCCCAGCCCCGTTGCGACAGTTGCAGTTGCGACGAGAACTGCGAGGTCCAGGACCTGCCCAACATCGTCCTTGCAGGGACGACCATCACATCGGGCGCGGGGACGGCGGTCGTCTTGGCGACAGGTAGCAGGACACGCTTCGGCCAGGTGGTAGGAATCGCGCATGAGGTTGAGCAGCCTCTCAGCCCTCTGCAGAGAGAGGTGAACCTCACCGCCAAGCTGGGCTTCATCTCCGCCATCGCCATCGGGATCGTCTTCCTCTTGATTGCGCTGGAATTCATGCACCTGAGACTATCCGAGAGCCTGCTCTTCATGATAGGCGTCATGGTCTGCCTCGTTCCCGAAGGCCTCCAGGTCACTCTCACTCTCGCTTTGGCGATAAGCAGCCTCGCGATGGCGAAACGGAACGTCGTTGTCAAGCGACTGTCCTCCGTTGAGACACTGGGCTCGACGACAGTCATCTGCACCGACAAAACAGGAACAATCACCGAGGGCCAGATGACTGTCCGCACGGCGTGGATGGGAGGCCGGTTGCTCCAGGTATCTGGCGAGGGATACGAGCCCGAGGGCAAGATCCTCCTTGCAGGAAGGGATGTCAAGGCCTCGGACCTGAGCGACCTCCGCACATTGTGCGAAATCGCGGCTCTCGACAACAAAGCCACTTTGGTCCCTCCTCTCGATAAGCGCAAGTACAGATGGAGCGCGGTCGGCGATTCCACGGACGCTGCGCTCCTCGTCCTCGCAGCGAAGGCGGGCATCGATCCAAAGAAGACTTTGGAAGAGCAACCGCGAGTCGGAATGATCCCGTTTGACTCCAGGCGCAAGATGATGACGAGCGTTCACCAGCGCGGCGGGGTCGTGACGGCCTATGTCAAAGGGGC
>CAZTFD010000283.1:0-1814 GCA_964612225.1 uncultured Thermoplasmata archaeon
TGCATCATGCCAATCATCGATGATGACGACATTGTCCTTGTCCTTCGCGTGGTGCGGGACGACTATCCCTGAACGGCGGCCTGGTATCATCGCGAATTTCATGAATCCCTGACGACGTCCGATCCATCTCGACACAGCGCGAACATCGAACTCGTGCTCGTAGAACTCCTTCCTCTCAATGAGAGTGGATAACCTCATCCCGTGCGGGAGCCTCAACAATGCGCCTATACCTCTTGTCACTCTAAAAATGCTCTGCAAAGCGACTTATCTGACCTACACATTGAGGGCGCTTGACCGGCTTATGGGACGGACACCTAGACTGCTTTGGCTTATCAGCTTCCATCACGCGTGCAACGACGGCACTCTGATGGCATTGGTCGCGCTGATCCCGATACTCGTCGTGGAGATGGACCTCTCCTACTACGATGTCGGTTTCCTCGGGTTCGGAATACTCATAACTGTTGTCGTTCAGTTTGTGGTTGGGAGGTACGCAGATCGCGTGTTCTCGAGGCTTCTGCTCGAGATCGGAGCGGCGCTGATGGGCGTGTCATTCCTCTTGTTGCTGTTCGTGAACGACTTCCTGGGCGTGCTTCTGGCGGTCATAGCGATGAGGATCGGTGGGGCGTTCTACCACCCCGTAGGAACGAGCTGGATCACCAGGGAGTTCTCTGGCCCATATCTCGAAACCGCCCTGGGGGTGCAAAGCGGGGTCGGCAACTTCGGAGTGATCCTGGCGCTAGGGACATCCGGATTCCTCGGCGAGCTCTTCACTTGGAAGGCCCCGTGCCTCCTATGGGCAGGACTCAATTTCACAGCCGTGGTCCTGGGCCTCCTGCTAATCAAGGACAGGCAAATCAAGACCAAGATCGAGAAGTCCACTCCCAGAGTGGGCTCGAAGCACACGATGTCAAAAATGTGGCTTCTGACAGTCCCGATTGTGGCCGGAGGCGCTCTGTACCAAGTCACCAGCTACTTCGGTCCCGTGAACCTCACGAAGATGCATGCCTGGTCTGCAGGAAGCGCCGACCTCATGTTCGCAGTATGGATCGGCGTGGGCACGATCACTTCCTACTATTTTGGGGTGATGAGCGCGCGGTTCGGGAAATACGCCTTGATGATGTCCGGGTACCTCGTCTCCGCGATCGCCATGCTCTTTCTGGCATACACGACAGAATGGTATGTCGTCGCACCAGTGCTTGTGGTCTACGGAGCGTTCCTGTTCACAACTTATCCTGCCCTGTTCGCGATCACGACTGAGGTCACTGACGTTAACGAGAGAGGGACCGCCTTCGGCATACTGTTCGGTTTCCAGCTGGGAGGCGGGGCCATTCTGGTCTACATCTGTGGGATAGTGGCTGACGAGCTGAATAACCCTGACTACGCGTTCGTGATAGTTGCCGCCCTCGCCCTAGCATCTCTGCTGATTGTGATGCTTTGGGAAAGACGCTCGAATGCCCGCGCGAAGAGCGCATGACTACTGGATGCGACCTTTCCTTCCAGGCTCTAGTTTAGGTGCGGGCGAGATGTCACGCGCATACGGGAGTCCTTCGGCAGCTCTCTCCCAGTCCGACACGACCCTCTCGAAGCCGTGCTTCTTCTCCTGGCGCTTCACCCACAGGACAAAGAGGTCCACGATGACTGCAGCAATGCCAGTCATGTAGACCATGTCGAATATGTTGGCCCCGCCAATGCTGAGCACGGTGAACTCTCCAGGTGGAGGTGAGGTGGCAAGTATCTCACCCAGGTGGAACACGTCGGCCCCGACAAGCGTCCCGATGACACCACAGAAGTACGCTAGGGAAGCCGCCTTCCTG
>CAZTFD010000284.1:0-346 GCA_964612225.1 uncultured Thermoplasmata archaeon
TGGCTGATGGAGCGAACGCCGTGTCAGTCGGGAGCGAATAGGTTCCTCCGGGCGCATCGGTTGCGAAGTGGACTGTGCCGACATAGGTCTGGAACGTGCTGCCGAATTGGTTGATCGCTTCAACCGTCAGGTCGTAGTACTCCCCGGGCGCAAGCTCCGTCTCGCCTGTAACGACGAAGTGGTCAAGGCTGGGCGCATCGCGTTCCACCCGGACTGCTATCTCCCCGTTGATCGTGTCGTCAATAGTGTCGTTAGCGAACACCAAGAACCAACCTTCAGACGAGAGAGTCACGCCTCCAAGGATGGTCACGTGGTCCTCTCCAGCCGGGACCGTAGTGTCTGAGGG
>CAZTFD010000284.1:441-1813 GCA_964612225.1 uncultured Thermoplasmata archaeon
AGTGTATCCTACGAACCGTTGGCCGTACTGATCATACACTGTGACTGTGATGTCCTGCGGCATGTTGACACCCACGATGTCCGGGATGCCTGAAATCACGAAACGGTCTGCGATTGGAGCTGCTTCAACGTCGATGTCCAGGATCTCACCTGTGATGCTAGCGTTGGCTGCGTCGATCAGCATCAGATCCTGAAGCCCAGCGGTGCCGAATGTCAAGTTGTTGAATACGTGCACTCCAGCATCGGCGGTCGTGAATGCATAATCGCCTGGCAGCGCGGCCATGGCATCGGTCGACGAGAAGTTCACAGTCCCGTCGTAGCTCGGGAACACTTCGTTATGCTGGTCATAGACGGTCACTGTGAAGGTCACGGGCTCTCCCGTTGTCACAGGGCTCGACATCGCCGAGACCTCATAGTGATCCGCTATCGGTGCCGCAGAAGGTTGCTCCCAGGTGAACTCTACATACGGTATGCTGTACGGCAGTATGCCTAGCCTGTCCCACTCATCCCCAAGGAACGTATGGTTCGTCTGGTCCTTCGACCAGGTCCACATATCGATAGGTCCCCTGAAGGTCAACCGACCAGCGCCGTTGTCTATCACCACGGAGCCAGGACTGAGGTCCGGATTGTCCGACGTCATCGGCTCCGCGTAGTCACAAGTCATGTTCGCGGTCGTGTTCATAATCCTCTGATTGATCGCCCTGTCGAGGATCGGAGTGCCGTTCGGATAGAATGCCTGCTCCTTGAACAGCTGAGGCCCGGTCGGGAACTCGATCACCAAGGTTTCGATCGCAGATAGATTGTGAGCCATTGGGGCGTAGTCGTATGGCATATCCTGGCCGTACCACAAGCTTCCAGGCGCGGTGTTGGCGTACGTGAAGTTGTGGCCCGGCGTGCCCGGCACGGGGTTGTATACATACGGAGCGAAGTCAGACTTCGGGTGACCTATGCTCGGTTTGACATAGTCCTGGTGGTTCGTCCTCCAAACCCAGCAAGGATCGCCATGAATCTTGCCCACAGGCACTATGGTCGTCTCGTACGCGTATATTCCGTATGCCACCGCTGTGGAAATGTTGACATTAGTCGTCTCAGGCCCTATGCTGGCATGCATGTTGAAATTCTCGAAGTAGTGCTCTGTCGGCATGAATGCCTCGTGGAGCCATCTGGTCATCATCGCTTCCATGCCCCAGCTGATTATGTCGTATGACAGCACGATCTCATCTGCCACCTTCTGAGCGGTCAGGTCGAACGTCAACGGCGTCAGGGGATACTCATACATGTTGTAGATGTCGAGCCTCCTGTTCCCCTCGTTGAGCAGCCAAGCGGAGTAGGCGTCCTCAACGTCTCTCTCATTGGCGGACCACCAGGTAGCG
>CAZTFD010000285.1:0-1781 GCA_964612225.1 uncultured Thermoplasmata archaeon
GCTCTCCAGGCTTGTCCTCGAGCTTTGCCACCAGCAGATTCCTCTCGGAAAACTGCATGTTGGATTGGCTGAGGCTGCTGCGAGTCTTCTCGGGGTCGGACGTTACCAGTCTCACGACCTCGGCATGAGGCTCTGTCGAGATTGCGCGTATGTTCACGCCATCCTTCTCCAGGACCTCAGTCACCCGTGCCAGCTCTCCGGATCTGTTTGCCAGCTTCACGCTGAACTCTTTTTCCATATTCTTTCACTCCTTTCACAAGAACAAGTGCGCAAAAGATCTCCACCGCGTAGGAGACAGAGAAGAATCACGTATTGACCCAGTGCAACACACGTCATCTGCTTCGTCGTACAACCACATGACGATGCTACACATTATCATGGTAATGACTGACTATGGCATAGGAGAGAGTCGAATTGGCGAGTGACAAGAAGTGGACATCAGCGGCCACTGGCACTCTCTCGGAGGAGTAGATCTTGTACACGACATTCAGAAGAAGTGGACCATGAATCCAACCATGTTCGATAGTTGCTTGACTGGAAACGGCAGGTCTTATTGCCCTGGACCTTGTGAGGTTCATCGGCCGTGCATGAATGATCGTTCGACCAACAGGAACCATTCTAGTTTGAGTGAGTCCGCAGAAATTGTCTTGAAAAGAATCATGAAGGGGTTTACGAATCAATACGAATTGAACGAATAATTCATGAAAATGAATTCAACGATCAGAACGAATCTCTTCGGGGTGGTCTGTGCTTCTGGAAGCAGGTTTGGCAGTAGACTGGTCTTCCCTCTGTTGGCTTGAAGGGTACCTCTGAATCAGTTCCACAGTCAGCGCACTTTATCTTGTGCATCTCCCTGGGGCCTGAGTCATATCTGCGGCTGCCGCCTCCATACGTGCCGAAACTCATTACGCTATTCTCCTTTTTGCGCGAGCACACGATGCGCTCGTCGCAATTGAGTCTAACAGGTCCGACTACAAGTAATGATGCATGCCACACACATATGAGGAAATCACCTGGCCAGCACTTGTTGCGGGCCTTCAAGAATCCCTCTCGCCCCCCATCGGAGGATCATTGCGGGAGTGCTTGGTCCTGGCTGGGTCCAGACTCTTTGGTCAATCGGAACTCCATGGCATGCCTGCAGTTGAGCCGCATGTTCGACCCCGGCCGGGGAGGCCGCGCCCGACTAGATAATCCCAAGGATTATCGCGATTATTCCCAGGGGCACCTGATAGGCCGTGAAGAACTTCGCGAACTTCTCCATGTGCTTCCCTATCGCGGGCACCATTGGCAAGATGCTAACCGCGAGCACGAGACCGACGACCACAAGGATCACACCGTCGAGATGAGTGATCTCCAGTATGCCGATGATAATTGCGATGATACCGATCACGGTCTGGAAGGCGCCTAGGTACTTACCCAGTTTATCGAGGTACTTCCCGACCGCTGGGATTACATACATCGCTCCCGCCAATAGCACAAGCCCGCTCACAATCAACATTATCGACGATATCATTTGCTCTCTCTCCCTCAATGATATTGCTGGCCGGGGATTTGTGTGTCCAACGATAATACTATGCGTTCTGACAAGAATGTCTGGCTCTAATCTGGCACGGCCCCACTTGGAAGCCTGAGATATGGCATCCGCATCCCTCTCATCGAAAACATACAAGGAACGTCCTGCTCGACCTCGGCCAAAATCAAATGCTCCTCAATTCGCTCGCGGCTGATTTTCGTGGGTCGCCCATCAAAAATCTCAAATATGGACACTCAGATACGTTTGA
>CAZTFD010000286.1:0-1780 GCA_964612225.1 uncultured Thermoplasmata archaeon
CGAAGCCGTTGAGGCCTATCACCTGCCCGTACCATTTGCTGAGGGATTGTGCCTGAATGATGGGCGAGGGATCATTCTCTTGAGATATCACTTGCCGACCACCTGCCTCGTAAGTCTATAGTATACGACAATGGCCGGAACGATGATCAGGGACGCCACAATCAGCCCAAGGGCTCCCTTGTCGACATAGCTTGGAACCGGTTCGCCGAAAAACCAGCTGAAGAGATATGTCAGCGCATCGATCGGGCTTATGACCCTCCATCCCCGGGAGAACTGAGAGAATAAGGCCGCGACTACGACCAAGACGAAGAAAGACATGAAGGTGCCAACCGCTGCATAGCTCTTCCTCTTGGTGAAACACGAGATCATCATGCCGAACGGCACGAAGAATACTGTGACAAGGGCACCTACCAAAGCGGTCTTCCCCAAGACTCCGAAGCCGTCCCAATAATCGTTGCCGGTCTGGGTCAATAGCGAGACGAAGGCAACGATGACGGGGGGTAGTGCGCAAAAGAGGCTCATCACCAGCAACGCGCCGGCAGCCTTGCCGGCAAGATAGTCCCTGACCTTGAGAGCTCTTGAGAAATAGAGCACAAAAGAACTGCTGGCCAAATCCTCCGATATGAGGTCAGACGTTACGATAGCGGCGAGCAGCATGGAGAAGATCACGAATAAGCCTCCTCCCAGGTAAGAGTTCATGTCGGAGGCCTTCAACTCCTCGTGAGACATCAGAATAATCGTTATCAGACTAAATGCATGGACTATCAGGAATCCGATGACGAGAAGTATGATTACTCCGAGCGACCTGATCTTGTGTCTGAATACGCTTCGAGCGATGACATAGAGCCGAAGGTTCTGGGCGGTCCTCTCACCCTTCCAGGCGTGATACTCGATAGGACTAATGCCCATCTCTTTCGCCTCCTCTGAAAGCGCGCAGGAACACTTCTTCGAGGTCCAGCATCTCCGGGTGGAAACTCCTCACCTGGACGCCGTTCTCAGCGGCCAACTGGAAGACCTTCCTTCCATCCTCACATCCCCGGACGAGCAGCGTGATCTGATTACCAGATTCGTCCTTCTTTTCATCAATACGGCACACACTCTCCAGAGCCCGGGCATATCGTGACAAAGCCTCCGCGCTGCCCCTAACAGTAAGGCTCCGGACACCTTGCTCGCCAGCCAATAGAGTCGTCATCTCGCCAGCACGAATCAGCTTCCCGCTGTCGATTATAATTGCGTAGTCACAAATCCGCTCGACATCCTGAAGGATATGAGACGAAACTATGATCGTCTTCTCGGAAGACGCCATCTTCGTCACAAGGCCAAGAAGCTCCTCCCGGCCCTGTGGGTCCATGCCACTGGTCGGCTCGTCCAAGAACATGAGACTGGGGTCGTGGACTATCGCTTGCGCTAGCTTCACTTTCTGCTTCATCCCAGTTGAATATGACTTGATCGGCCTGTACCTCTCCTCACCGATTCCCACGAAATCCAGCATCTCATGGCTGCGTTGCATCGCGTCAAGTGACGCCATGCCCGATATCATTCCCATGTAGGAGACGAGTTCAACCGCGTTGACGGACTGTATCAGGCAATCATGTTCGGGCATGTAGCCGATGCGGTCTCGAATCTGGAGGCTTTGAGTCTGGGAGTCCAATCCTCCGACTGATATAGTCCCTTCATTGAGGCTGAGGAGTCCCAGCGAGGCCTTGATGAAGGTGCTCTTTCCGGCCCCGTTCGGTCCCAAAAGGCCGACGATGCCTCGGGGAATATCCGCAGTGAATCC
>CAZTFD010000287.1:0-1758 GCA_964612225.1 uncultured Thermoplasmata archaeon
GCAATTGGCGGGCAAGAAGGACGATCTCACTCTAGCGAAGGAGAAAGCGGACTGGATACTGAAGAACCATCAGCCCGTCAGGCTCGATAAGGGAACCTCCAACGGGCTGGGGCAGATCGTGAGAGAGTCGGCTAAGGGATGGGGCGGAGTTCCTCCTGACCGCTGATGGAGCGGTTTAAGCCCTTTCCGACAGATTGCCTGTGCTGCAATGAGATATCTCGGTCCGGTCCTCTCTTTGGAGCCTACGGTTTCGGAGGTTCCTTGGGGCTCGCTTCCGTCGGCGGCGCAGCAGGGTACATCACGACGTCCTGTGGCTTGATTGCGTCCCTCTGCTTCACGAGTTTCTGTCTCTTGATGGCTGCCACTGCGACGATTATGATGCCGACAACTACGACTCCGACACCTGCAAAGAGCATCACATCAGAAGCTCCAGTGAACGTGCCGGTAACCTGTACCGTTGTTCCAGTCTGGGTGAAATCGTAGAACACGAGGTCGTACTTGGCGCTCTCGGTCGGTGTCCATTGGATGGATCCGGAGTTCTGCGAGTTCCTCGAAAGCATTATCTCGGAACCGGAGACATCCCCTGTCTCCAGAAGCTCATTCAAGCCATCCTCAGTTAGGATTCTCACAGTCATTGTGCCAGCAGACAAGGTGTAGTCTAGATCGACCAGCTTGTCCCCCTTGCATGACATCTCGAGGTAGTATACGTACAGGTTGTTCACATCCGTCCATTCCTCGTCGACCTGCACCTTCTCATCCAGCCCCGCTCCCGAAACAGCAATCCCTACGCCTATCAGAGCGATTACCATGCCCACAGAGGCGAGTATGCCCCAGAGTTTTATTTTGTCCATGTCAGGTTCACTCCCTTTCCAGTCATTGATGATTCGAACGCTGTTCTGCACCTAGTGCAGTACTCTTCCCATGCGCGCTTCTTGTCCATACCTTCGCTCATTCTCGCCGCCAAGAACCCATCGGGCATTGCAAGAATTAGCTTGACCTTGCTCGATTTGTGGCCCATGGGTTTGTTCCGAATCGTGATCTGGAGGATCCTGCTCCCATGCTTGCACTCCAGGTGCTCGAGGTTGTCATAGCGCATCTCCAGGACCCTTTTGGATGAGGCGATGATTTCGTCGAGGGGTCTGTTCGGGTCTCGCGACTCTTCGGACGGGGTCTTCGCCGTCGCCGCAGCGGCCAGCGCCCCTATCATGCCTCCTAGGGCGCCCGCTGCCGCCATAAGTGTAGTATTCGCCCCGATCTCGTCGGGAACGAAAACGATCCTCTTGTCCGTGAGGACGATCGAGCCCTCCATGACCTCCCACCCGAATCCTGACCATCTCTGCGTGGTCACTTTGGGGATCAGTGCGATTCGCTTCTCAGAGGGCCTCTTGGCCCTGTCCTGGGTATTCTCGTGCGAGGCTAACGCCTTCTTCGCCAATTGCGCCTTTGTCTCTTCGAGGGGTTTCTCGCATTTCCTGCAGAATGCGTCCGTTCTGAAGTTTTTCGTACCGCAGGCTGGGCACTCGAAGCTCGTTGGCAAGTCGCCGATTCGCCATTCCTCCATAATCCCCAACCATCCAGAAATTCATTTGCGAGTTTAAATGCTTTCCCAAGGATGACTGGCAGGGGCACGATGCACTACAGTCCTCAGTATTCTGCCTGAACTGGCTGTAAGGCAAGGGCCTGTGATACTTCTTATAAAATGTAGTCTAAAGGGTTTGCGAACTCATTCGATTCTAACGATTAATTCATGAAAATGAA
>CAZTFD010000288.1:0-1756 GCA_964612225.1 uncultured Thermoplasmata archaeon
CAGGGTCTAGTCGCGCAGGCGTCCGCCGGTTCAAATCCGGCTCCCTGCACACCGCGTGGACAAGTATTCATTCTGAAATCGCATATCCAGTGCTCATGGAACAGACCGTTCCCGCACCGAATGCCGCCAAAGAGACTCCCTCCGCTAGGCAGAGGTTTGACAAGAAGATTCTCCTAGCGTTCGCCATCCTTGCTTTAATATCCATACTCATTCCGTCTGCTTCCTATTTCTTCGTCGAAGATTTCTCAGGTTTCGATGTGGTCTCGGCAATCGTCGGCGGGCTGACCTTCTCATTCCTTGTTGTCGGTATCCCTATCTACATCCACTACAAGAGCAGCGGCATCACGTCGAGAAAAGGCATCCTTAGATGGATGGTGGTCTTGTCGGCATCTCTTGCGACGGTTCTTGTCATCTTCATAGGGATTGCAGGTGTCTATTACCCTGATCTAGTCCAGTTGGACATCTCTGCGGGTGAACTCGTTCTGGCTGGTGTCGCCATAGTAATCGCATCGTTCGCTGCCTTCTTGTTCAGCTGTCTATTGCTTTACCTTACAGCGATTGGAGCTGTAGGAGTCTTGACGGCCACCGAAAGGCTTCTCACTCCTTGGGTCATGAAAGAGGTATCCCGTCTGAGCGGGAACAAGAAGCTGTCCCTGCTCGACCGAGCGACCAGATGGCTCTTCGACATTCCAGACGTTCTCGATACGAAGACGCTCAGCTTGAGCCCTGCGGAGCCGCGGAAACGTGTCACCGCATCGGACCTGAAAGCTCCGGTCTTATGGCAACTCCTCTTCGGATTCGTCATGGGGATATATGTCAGCTTCAACCCATTCGTCTCTGATAGGTCGCCGGCGGCCCTGCTCAGTCTGTTCTCTCTCCTCACGAGCGCTTCGCTTCTCTTTCCATTCCTAATCCTTCCCTGGTTTCTTCTGAAGAAGCTCGGGGCGAGCATCAGTGGCCAAGCGAAACAGTTCACACTGTACAACGGCCTGAAGTCGAGGATGTTCCAGAGCTATTTCGCTGTCGGAACCATCTTCATACTTGTCAGGGTCTCCATTCAGGAAATCGCCATCGCATTTGAGCTTTATGTGGTTGCGTTCGCAACCTTCATGCTCGTACTGCTCGGGTCGGCTATCCTGTCGACGTTCGTTTATCTCAATTACTTCGAAAACGAGCTCGCAGAGGACATAGCAGGGGAATTGAGGGGAACCGAGGTTCGAGTTGTCGTGAGAGAACCCAATTGATCGACGCATAGCCAGACATCTCGTCATAGGCGCGTGGCATGCACCTTCGGAAGAGACCATCGTGGAAGAAAGGCGACGAGCAAAGTCACGTCTCTGTTGAAACAAGAATCTGAGCCGATGAGTCGGATTAGGCAAGCCTGCCTAAACGTTTATGGCTGGCATGCTGCATCTAGTAATTGGGTGTCAACGACGGTCAGAAACAGACTCCGGATTATCGAGTTCGGGCTCGTCGGGGGTCTGGTGGGCACTTTCCTGATGGATGCTGTGATGATAGCCACCTTCCTCCTGGTCGGCTAGAAGGCGGACGTCTTCTTCTCTGCTGTAGGTGAGAAACTCGGTGGAGGCGCGCTCATCGGTGTCGCCGTCCACGTGTGCATCGGCACGACTGGAGGATTCATCTTCTCCCTCCTCGTCGTCAGCGTCAAGACTCTCGACATCTCAAGCATTCGGAGAGGAGTGATGCTCGGCTTCGCCGCCGGAGCAATCACCATTCCGCTTGGATGCATCCCACT
>CAZTFD010000289.1:0-961 GCA_964612225.1 uncultured Thermoplasmata archaeon
TCAGAGAGCTGGCCAAGAGGAAGATTCTCGTAGAAGAGGAGATAGAGCGGACCAAGGCGTACTACTGATGCTGCCTTGACAGCGCAATGTTCGTCTTCGGCTCACCTGCTCATGGCCCTCTTGAACATTTGGATTGAGTTCCCTTGCATCCTTGGGGGTCGCATAACGATCCTGTGGAACCCCGAGTCAGTGGCCGGATGCGACCAGAAACGATATATAGCATGTCATCCGTAAAACCCCCAGCCTTGGGGGAGATTCTGGTGAGGAAAGCAATTCTTGCTGCACTAGTATGTCTAGCAATGGTGAGCACGGCAATGCCCGCTGCGACCGGAACTGTAATGTTCGGACACACGTGGGGCACCGAGTTTTCGGATTACGTATACGCTGTCGATGTAGATTCGAGCGGGAATATCTACCTCTCTGGAAACGTCCAAGGTCCAGAGAATCAGGTCTTTGTTGCGAAGGTCAACATCCATGGGATGAAGATGTGGGACATCCTGCTGTCGTCCCCGACGCACATTCTATCTGTCTATGATTCCGTTCTCGGGCCATCCAATTGCCTGTACATTGTCGGAGTATACGCAGCGCTTGACGTCTATGAAGTGGGGACTTTCTACGCGAAGATAGATTCGAGTGGATCGCTCGTCTACCAGAAGTATCTGCCCGATTTGAACACTCCGAACCGCATATGCGCAAGCACTGCCGGGGGCTTCATCATAGTGGGCGACACTGAATACTACGGCACGGGGGCCGTCGTCGCTGTCAAGGACGACGGGAGCGTGAACTGGGCACAGAGCGCCGCGTCTCCAGAGGGAGAGTCTCCCTGGGCCGCGGTCACGGACTCATCGGGTGCGGTATACACATTCCTGGACAGCTGCATCGATTCGAATGTAGCGATTGCGAAGTTCAGCAAGACTGGCCGTCTCGTCAAGCAGAGCGTGCTACTAACAGACTCGGAATC
>CAZTFD010000289.1:990-1725 GCA_964612225.1 uncultured Thermoplasmata archaeon
AGGTCTTGATGGCAACATCTACGCGCTCGGGGCGGACTACGGCAACGGCAATCTCCTGTTGGCAAGCTTCACCCCCAAGCTCGATCTCATATGGGATGAATATGTGGGGACCCCTGTTGGCGGCTATGAAGCGACCAGGCTTGTGATAGCCTCTGACGGATCGCTCTGGGCAATTGGATACTCGACCTGGACCAACGGACCCGCAGTCTTCCACGTGTCCACCTCAGGTGCAGTTCTGGAGGCCACGTTGTACGAGTTTGACATCTTCTATGGTGAGTTCGACGTGTTCGATGCCGCCAAGTACTCATCTGGTGGAATCGTCGTCGCGGGCCAGTCCTATGGCTTCCCCAAGTCGACTCCTGTTAGCATCAGCGGCGTGGAAGTAATCGATATCCCAAGTCCCTGGACGGCTGACACAACTGTCTGGTCCAAGTTGACTTTGACCCCGGTCTCTGGAGACACGGTCGCTGAGGACGTTGAAGGGACGATGGACAACTACGACACAAACCAGAATTATCAGGCGTGGTATGGAGTGATCGATCCGCCTCCGCCCGCGTTCAAGAGCAGCATAACCGTCAAGACCACACAGAATCCGTATGAGTTGAGCTTCAAGGCCAGCGCCTCAGGAGGAAAATCGCCATATTCGTACGAGTGGTACTTCGGAGATGGTTTCAAAGCATCTGGACAGCAGATCAAGCACGAGTATGCGATGGGCGGGCTCTTCCAGGGGTTCCT
>CAZTFD010000290.1:0-1709 GCA_964612225.1 uncultured Thermoplasmata archaeon
ACGACGGTGATGTTGCTCTGGCTGCCGGTGATCGAGCCGTTGACCGTGTCGGTAGCGGTGATGGACTGCTCGCCCGATCTCCTGAGGGTCACGCTGAACAAGTGGGTCCCGTTGTCGCCGGGCACGAAGAGGTGGTCGCCGGGCAGCGTGGCCACTGGATCGGTGCTGCTGAAGTGGACCGTGCCGGCATAGCCGGTGGCGTCGAAGTAGCCGCGCAGGTTGGCCTCCGCTTCCGGATGGCTCAGGTTCTTGTCTGAACACGCCGGGACTTCACGGGAATTGGTCAGCTATCTGCCAGCAGTTGAAACTAGATGCGATGATTCTCAAATCGACTTCCGAGTGAACATCCGAGTTGGTCATGCCGCTGAAGAAGGGACCTCCATTCATGTCCGAACATTGGAGAGTCCGGCTTCACGGACCCTTTTGCCGAACTTTCGGGAAAGAATCAATAGAGCTAACGGCGATGCAGCGTATGGTGATACATGGACAAGGAACGGCAAACGAAACCGCGGCCTGGAGCTTTGAGAGCACTCGTCGCTATTGAAGGGGTATTCGCGTTCGTTGGATTCATGAGCGGATACGGACTGCTATCCTCACCATCCGGCGAGGGGCTCGGACTCTCGCAGGATCTGCTCGAACACGCTCCCGTGGACGATTTCACTCTCGTCGGTCTGTGGTTCGTTGCTTTCTACGGTGTGGTCCCTGTTCTTGCGGCGTTTGGACTGTGGACCAAGAAGAGATGGCGCTGGACTGACGCGGTCAACAAATGGACCGGGCAGAACTGGGCGTGGACCTTGACCGCAGCACTCGGAATCATACTCCTGCTGTGGATTGGCCTCGAGCTGATCTTCGTGGGACCTCTGGGCGGAATCGGGGGAGCGCTCCAAGTCATCATCACCGTGCTCGGCATCGCGATACTCTTCCTGGTGACGCGCCCTTCGGTCAGGGCGCACATGAGGCTGGAGGACTGAACGTGTCACGGCGTTCGTTTCGGCGACCGCTCAACTCCTCCGTGGATTCCCCTTTCCGAAGAACCGCATCAGCTTGTCCTTGACCAGATACAACAGCCCTATCCACGCGAGAACCGCGAGGGCGCCGAACACAGGCAGCGCACTCGCTTGGTTCGTCGGGTCGTGCTCGAGCGTCATAATCACGCCCATTGCGAGGACGCCCGTCCCAAGGGTCACGAAGAACCCGAAGAACAGGAGGACCAGAGGATAGACTCGCTTCGTCTTGGTCAGCAGGAGGTACAGGGCGATGAAGCCGAGGGGTATGGTGAATCCGAGGTCAAGGTACCTCACCAGCCACCAGATAACGGGAGTCTCATGGTAGGATCCACTGGAGGTGTCCCCCGTGGTAACTACCTGGGCCAGTTCCGACAGCCACATTAGGGCGAACGCCACCAGGAAAAGCGCCATCACCGCCACGTATATCCTGAGTCCCCTGGGCTTGAAATCCGGGGCGTCCTCCGGACGGAACATCGATAACGTCGAGATTAGCAGGAGTAGTCCCCCGATGATGACTACGAAGTAGAGCCACGAATAGCTCTCGACATTGCCCGTGTACGCGGGATTGCCCCATTCCTGCCCGAGGCCAATGCTCAGACCGACATACATGAGAGTCAGAGGCGTCAGCACCAGGAGGTACTTCGAGCTGCCGCGTCTGAGGAGTTGAAGGACACCGCCGACCAGCAATAGCGGGACCATCAG
>CAZTFD010000291.1:0-1685 GCA_964612225.1 uncultured Thermoplasmata archaeon
CGCTCTCGGCCGCAAGGTCCCTATTTGAGCAGCTGGGTAGTTCGTCCATGCCCGGGAATCCTTTTTATAGGTACATGCCATCAGAATCGCAGATGGCCGCGCTAATCGGCTGTTCCGGGTGGTCCTATGATGATTGGGTAGGCAGGTTCTACCCTGCCGACCTCGCGAAGAAGAAGGGGGAGTGGCTGTCGTACTACTCCCGCTTCTTTCCTACCGTGGAGATCAACTCGACCTTCTACAGGGTCCCTAACGAGTTCATGGTACGTTCATGGATCGAGAGGGGGAAGCAGAAGCCGGGATTCGAGTTCTCGGTCAAGCTCCCTCAGGCTGTGACGCACGAATCGATTCTGAAGGAAGACGCGGAGAAGGCTGCCCAACAGGCTTCCAGCTTTGAGGACATCTGCATCAAACCCCTGGCCGAGGCAGGGCTTCTGGGCGGAGTCCTTGTCCAGCTCACACCATACTTCAGGCGCGAGGGGAAGGAGAGCCTCGCCAAGCTGAGGGCGCTCTTCGGGATGCTCGACACCGATCTGCACGACTATGCGGTCGAGTTCAGACACAGATCATGGCTGAACGAACGCGGGAACGAAATCTCACCCGACACCCTCGAGATCCTCCAGGAGTTCAGGGTCGCCGACGTGATAGTCGATGGTCCGGGATTCCCTCCGACCAGGTCGCTTACTGCGAAGCACGCGTACGTGCGTTTCCACGGCAGGAACTACGACATCTGGTTCAAGGAGGAGGACGAGGATGACTATCGGATCAACAGATACGACTACCTCTACTCGATCGAACAGCTCGAAGCTTGGAAACCCAGACTCCAGGAGATCGTCGCCAACTCCGACAAGGTGAGGATCTACTTCAACAACCATGGCCGCTCCAAGGCGGCCAAGAACGCCTTCCAGATGATGGACCTCCTCGAGATGCCCCACGAGCCGAAGTCCGTCGAGATACAGGACCAGATGACGCTCGGAGTCTTCTCCCAGCAGACCTCAGCTCACTAGCTCTGCTGAGCTCGATCCGTCTTCCAGTTCCTGGACTCTGACGACATGGTTCATGAGGTCCTTGATGTCCTCGATGTGCGTTATTAGAAACACCTGCCTGAACTGGCCAGAGAGTCTCGTGAGCGCTGCCATGACGCTTCTCTTCCTCGATGGGTCCAGCGATCCGAAGATCTCGTCGAGGATGAGGATGTTGATCGGGTTCGCCCCAGTCCTGTCCGCGATGATGCCCGAGATTGCCAGCCTGAGGCAGAGGTTGGCCAGGTCTGATTCCCCTCCTGAGAATCTTCCGACCGGGTAGAGGGTTCCTTGGTCATCGATCTGCATCTCGTAGTTCTCGTCCAGCTCCACACGGGGGTAGCGTCCCTCGGTCATCGACTCGAGACCCTTCGAAGTCAGCGCTGCCAGAGCAGGGGCGATCCTGGAAATCAGGTCGACCCTGAAGTTCACGATGACCTCTTCGAGGACTGCGAGGTCCTCCTCTTGTTTCCGGTCCTGCTCGATGGCTTTCTTGACGCGTTCGATCTCCGCAAGCTCATTCTCTGCCCTTTGGAGTTCCGCGTGCGCGCGCTCTCTCGCGCTCGATAGGTTTCCGACCCTATCCTTCGCCTCGACATGATTTGCGTTTTTGGCATCAAGGTCGATGAGCACATGAGGACCTCCGACCCGGACGTCTACGCGGCC
>CAZTFD010000292.1:0-1602 GCA_964612225.1 uncultured Thermoplasmata archaeon
CTGGCGCAGGAGAACCAGCTTGCCGCGTACCGGCACAGCGGGTTCTGGCAGAACTTCTCCGACCTGAAGGCCAGGGGGAAGACCGTGGTCATGACGACACACTACATGGACGAAGCGGTAAGATGCGACATCGTCGGCATGATGCGGCTTGGGAAGCTCATAGGCGAGGGCACACCCCAGGAACTCATGGCGAAGACGTCCACAAACGACCTCGAATCAGCCTTCATGACGATGGCCCGGGAGGTGCGAAAATGAGGCTTGACCGAATCCTCGCGATCGCACAAAAGAACCTGAGATCGCTCAGGCACGACCGGAGGACCATCGGGTTTCTCGTGTTCATGCCGCTGATCATGATCACGATCTTCGGGTACACCTTCGGAGGGGATGTCAAGAACATTGACGTATACATAGTCAACCTGGACCAGGCCCCCGCGAACCAGTCTCTTGCCGTTGCGATCATAGCCGACCTGGAGACCAGGGAGACTCTACATATAGTACACGTCTACGGGCCTCCTGAGGCGTCCACAGATCCCGTGGCGATCGGCCGGGAGAAGGTGAAGGACGCCGACATATGGGCGACAATCGTCTTCAACGAAACTTTCACGGTGGACGCCAGGGCCCTTGCCGGCAATGGCGCGGGCCAATCCGCCCTGGTGACACTGATCGTCGATGGCACGAACCCGAACATAGTCCAGGCGATCAGCAGCGACATCCTGACTTCTATCAGAACTGCATTGGGCTCCAGCGCGTTCGTCGCGCCAATATCAGTCTCAACGGACCTGGTCTACGGCAAGGACGCGCGATTCATAGATTTCTTCGCGCCCGGAGTGATGGGGCTTGCGGCGATGATGGTCACGTTCATGCTCTCGATCATATCGTTCATCCATGAACGCAGCACCTCGACCCTCGACAGGCTGCTGTCGACGCCCGTCACCGAGGGAGAGATAGTCGCGGGATACGCACTCGCTTTCGGGTTGGTCGGCCTCATCCAGTCAGTAGTGATCATACTCACAGCGGTCGCCTTGTTCGACATACAGATAATCGGGAATCCGCTCACCGTGCTATTGATCATATTCGTCTTCAGCGCGGGGAACCAGGGCATGGGTTTCCTGCTCTCATCCAGGGCGAAGAACGAGTTCCAAGCGATACAGTTCATCCCCCTGATACTGTTCCCTTCGATCCTGCTCTCGGGCGTGTTCTGGCCGATTGAGGCCGTTCCGGCCATCCTCAGACCGATATCGTCCTTCATACCGCTCACATACGCGGTCGAGGGCATGCGGTCCGTCATGATCAGGGGCTGGGGCGTCGGGGACATTTGGCTCCAGCTCGGAGTGCTAGTGTTGTTCGCATGTGTTATGCTCCTCCTGAGCGCTTACAGTCTGAGAAAGAGGAGGTGACGCATGGTCGACGCGAAGCCAAGAGTGGTGTTCGTCTCCGATGGCAAGGAGATAACTCACAGGCAGATGGAAGCCCTGGCTGCCCTTCTCGTGAAGGGAAGCATGAAGAAGGCCGCGGACCTGATCGGCATATCCACGCCCGTCCTGCACAAGTACGTGAGGGAGGTCGAGGAAAAGGCGGACGCGAGCCTCGTTGTATCCACGA
>CAZTFD010000293.1:0-283 GCA_964612225.1 uncultured Thermoplasmata archaeon
CCCCACACAGCTAGGACCTTGAAGCCCGTGGCGACGTCCTGCAAAGCCTCGTTGCCGGTGCTCTCAGCCTGTTGCTGCAACTTGTATGCGGTCTGAACCAGTACACCCGCGGCCACAGCGGCTACGAGTATCATGGCGATGAAGATCAGAAGGGTACCAACACCCATCTCACCTTCCTCTTCCATCTTCCTCTTCTTCCATGCTAGTTTCTGCATTCTTTCTTCCTCCAATCTCGCATCTTTCCCAGGTTCCGTACCTGAGGGACGACCGGCGAACCTGCCGG
>CAZTFD010000293.1:374-744 GCA_964612225.1 uncultured Thermoplasmata archaeon
GTCCAAAACACACGGTTTTGTACCCCGTACTTGGCACGTCGTTGCTCTGGGGCGATCAATCGATTCTGGCGGCAACCAGGTCAATCGTGTTTACCAGGTCCTCACGCCTCACCTCCGAGGCAACCGCCGTGCCCTACAGCGGGGAGTGAGAGAGATGTGCCTCCCAAGGTTGGCTTGAGAGGCACTATCCACAGGGCATGTAGACCTCTCTCGAGCCCTTACTATCAGGAGGACAAGTCATAAACATTATTATACAAATATTCAGAAAAATTACTAGGGGTGAGAATCACCCCTGATTCGCTCCGCGTTGATTCCGGAGCGGCTGGCTCCCAAGAATCACACGAGGATTACGTACCTGTACGTGCCGAGG
>CAZTFD010000293.1:774-1591 GCA_964612225.1 uncultured Thermoplasmata archaeon
GTAGGTTGCCCGATTGCCGGGATGAACTTGAGAGAGAACGACGAGTCCGCATGCAGGTTCAGCCCGATCTCGCCCGCGTCGATGAAGACCTTCACTAGAGCACTATCGTAGAGGGAGAATGTGGTGGCGAAGGTGTTGTCGGAATCCCTCAGGATCTCCACGGAGAACATGGTGGCGGTTGCGCCAGAGACTCCCAACTGACCCGAGTTGAAGTTCAGGGTGACATCGGTCATGCCATCGGTTATCTCGATCATCATGGTCGTGAACTGCACAGGCCTGCTCCCCGGGACGGTCTTGACCTTGATCTCAATGATCTGTATGGTGTTGGATGGCATCGACGACTGGGCGTAGTTGCCAGCGGAATCGACTGCTACGACTGCGTAGAAGTAGAGCGTGCCCGTCGTGCCAGAGTAGTCAGAGTAGTTTCTGGCGCTCGAGTCGAGATCTGCCAACGGCGCCATGGTCATGAGCTCTTCGATCGTGTCAAGGGCGCCGATGCTGGTCCCCCTGAAGATCAAGTACGATGAGACAGTCGTCTGCGCGTCGGTCGCCTCCGTCCAGGATGCGATTATCGACTGCGGGGCCTGTCTGACAGATACTGACCCTGCGTTTCCCGGAGGGCTCGCGTCCACTGTCTGCGCATCATAGCTCAGGGTGCCAATGAACTCCTCATTCCCAGCGTTGTCTCGGACCACTATGAAGTAAGTGTATACTCCAATCTCCGAGGGGGCGTCAACGTGACTCGATGTGGTGGAATTGAGCTCCTCCAGGAGTGTCGAAGTGACCGGGATGGTCACCACGGTCCTTCCATCCTGGA
>CAZTFD010000294.1:0-1576 GCA_964612225.1 uncultured Thermoplasmata archaeon
CCCGCTGACCTCGGCAGATGGAACGGGACCATGGGTCTGAACGGGTGGTGGGCGTACAGGGAATCCCTCTACCAGGAGTACCGGGCCCGGACGTCGTATCCATACGTGCTGGTCTACAACCCGTACTCCACTATGACCAACCCAGACCTAAACATGGGCAACTCGATCACGACCTGGTACAGGCTGACGATCGATGCCAAGAACATCATTGAAGTCGCTGACGGACCTAACCTTGACCCGATATTCACACCGGTCTTGGGCTCGACCAGTACACCAGGAGGGTGGACGAACATCTCCTGGTATTCTACATACCTTGAGACATGGGAGATGACGAATATCCGAGCCGGCACTCACTACGCGAATACTTACTACGGCGTGCCGGTGAATGTAACACCGCGTGCAAGCAGCGATGATGGATATTGGCACGAGCTTCAGGGCAAGCTGACCTTCAACAGGGCCGCCGCCAGCAAGGCGCTCGGCCTATCACTCGCAGGGGATCTCAGGACTCAGTTCGCCGCCAGCGAGACATCCATCGAGGAAGCCTGGTTCCTCGACTGGATGGCCGAGGGTGGGCCTGGAGGAGCTTACGATACCTACACGGCCTACGATTACTCGCTTGACATCAGGTGGCTGGAGCTCAAGATCGACCCAGCGTCCACGGCTGACAATCTCGTTCTGAGGTTCTGGAGCCTCTCTTGGGGCAACGAGTTCCTCCTCGTGAGATACATGGAGGCCGCCAATGTCATGAGGTATTGGCAGGGCTATCCTGACGACTGGTACTTGAACATCACCATCGGCCCCGAAGGCGGCAACGTGCAGTCTAGGGTAGTGATTGGCTCTCACATGTACGCGACGAAGGACTCCACCAATACCATCAACGGCTGGGCGCTCGAGGCGACTCACATAGACTGGTGCGGGAACTCCCAAACGCACCAGAGTTACCCGAGCCCATACTCCGCCTACGATCCGGATGTCACCGATGTGACCCACGTTTCCTGGGCGCCCTTGACGACGAGGTATGGACTACCCGTGAGCTACGCAGTGGCCCCGATGCACTGGAACCTGATTGCAGGTGAGAAGTTCATCGTGAAGCTGCCTTCTGCATCGACGTCGGTAGTCGGTTATGATCCCGAGAGATCGACCTCGGACGTCTTGTGGGGCACGAAGGTGGCGGAGATGGCGGCCAACATGAACTGGGGCGAGATGGTCATGGGCAACGGCTATCCGAACAGCGGGACCAACAACCTGAAGAACTTCTACAACCCGACAACGAAGACAGTCACGCTTGTCGGTCCGTTGGACTTCGCCAAGAACTGGAACCCCGCTTTCCCGAACGTACTGAATACAGGAGCTCCGATGTTCATGCTCGACGTCGCTGAGGTCAGCGACTACAGCCTCGAGATAGTGGGGGACACGCCCCCGTACGACGACTTGGTCCCCGGAACTCCCTACACGCTGCTCGTGACCGCGAAGAACATCACTGGCGACACGGTCACGGACTGGAACGGGACGGTAGATCTGACATCCTCGAACATAACCTTAGCCGAGATATCGCACGCGTTCGTCGCCTCCGACC
>CAZTFD010000295.1:0-1556 GCA_964612225.1 uncultured Thermoplasmata archaeon
CCGATTGCGAGAGGCTGCTTGCCGCTGCGATGCCAATCAGCACCACCGAGATCACGAGCCCGACTACAAGCCATACTAGTGCACTCGTCTTTCTTCCTGTCATTGTGTCACCTCTGAGACTGTCTACTCACGCGTGCCTCCAATGTGTCGCGTGAACTTGCCCGCGTGAAGCATCGTTCACTCCTCGCTACTTCACCGGACTTACGCCGGAGCTGCATCCGGCAGCCGATTCAAGCTTCTCCACCAGCCTCCACCTCTTAACAGTGCTATATAGGATGTCCCTAACGCCTGTGCGACGTGAGATTCATCATGTCCTGCGAGTCCAATGGATCAGAACTATCATAGCCTGGGTGCAGCCAGCCTCAGTAGATTAGGTTCACAGGGATGTCGCATATGACACCACGTGAGCCACAGACCATCTGTCAGCCCTCGTACGAGACGCAATCGTTTGGTGTCAGCCTTATATATCGAGTCGAATATGCGATTATTCGAATATACGCATGATTCGACAAGGTGATGGCAGGATGAACGACGTCATTTCCAAGATGCATGCAGAGATGTGTAAGGTATTCTCAAACCAGTACCGAATTCAAATCCTGAATCAGCTGCGACACGGCGGCTTGAGCGTCGGCATGCTGGCGAAGAATCTCGATCTTCCTCAACCGCTTGTTTCTCAGCATCTGACAACGCTTAGACAGAAGGGAGTGGTCATACCTCATTCTGAAGGGACCAGCACAATCTATGAGATCTCAAATCCGAAAATCATCAAAGCGTGCGACCTGATGAGAGAAGTGATGATTGAAGAGCTTGAGAAGGCGACGAAGTTGGCCAAACTGGCCAAGAAGAAGAGGAAGGAAACCGAGAGATGAGGAGGGGTTAGATGAAAGACGAAATCAAGAACGGTGTGAATCTCACCAAATACCGCGAATTCATCGAGAATGTCAAGCAAGAACCTGCATTGGGCATCAAAAGGCTGATGGTCGAGGGGGAGTGGAAATCCGAGGGACCTGCCCCTCATTTCACCGCTTTCCTCGATGCTGAAAGCGGAAAGGTGAGGATGGAGTTCGATGAGCCCCAGTTCCTCGGTGGAGGGTTCACGGCACCCAATCCCAACCAATTCTGCCTCGCGGGAGCGATAGCCTGCTACGCTTCTAGCTTCTCGAAGTGGGCCGCCATGAGCGGAGTCAACATCCACAAGCTGACAATCAACGCCGCCGCGGACATCGACATGAGCAAGAGCCTTGGAGTGTCCGAGAATCCTCCGGTCGAGGTGATAGAGTATGAATTGGCGGTCGATTCTGACGCCACAACCGAGGAACTGATGAAAGTCAAGAAGCTGGCGGACGAGAGATGCCCGGGCGTGTACTGTCTGACTCATGCGCTCAAACTGGACGTCCAGCTCAGACAAATCGAGAGGTGAGAAAATGAGCATCAACGGCAAGCCACAGACTGACCCTGAGAGATCTGATTCCTGGAGATCTCAGGAAGACCTAGACATGCAATTCGCGCTGGGCCAGATTGACACGGAGGAGTATCGGCGCAGGCGATATGCGGCT
>CAZTFD010000296.1:0-1538 GCA_964612225.1 uncultured Thermoplasmata archaeon
CGTCAGATCATCACATCCGCGTCCAAGTCATTCAGTTGGCCAGCACACAGTCGGATTCCTGCCCGTGATGGACGACCGGCCCGCGCAGAGGCTAGCCCGATCCCTCGATCCCGGTAGTGTACCGTCTTGTGTGTAAAAGCGGGGAAGGAGTAGAAAAGGGTACGAGCTCCTAATGTTTTGTTGGGAAGACAAACCACGAAAGGAGCTACGTACCCGATGAAGCTGTTCAAGACCGAGAGAGAGACATCCTTCCAGGAGCAGGTGATGATGGATCTTCTGCTCAGCATAGGGAACACGGAGGAGGATCCGCTGGACTATGTGTTTGACGAGTGCCGAGGTTCGGTGAAGGCATTCCTTGAGGAGGTGCTCCGGGCAGAGTATGACATGTTCTTGGGCTTTGCCCCCTACGAGCGCGGGATCGGCAGGCCCGACTCGCGGAACGGCTACTATGAGCGAGACCTGGAGAGCGTCTTCGGACTTCTTGAGGACCTCCGGATACCCCGCACGAGGAACAATACCTTCCGGACGAAGCTGATCGCCAAGTACCAGAGAAGGCAAAAGCAAGTGGCGAACCTGATCCGGGCGATGTTCGTGCGAGGCATCTCCACCAGAAGGATCAGGGATGTGCTGACGCCGCTGCTAGGGATAGAACCATCTCCGTCCACCGTGTCGCGGATCGCAAAGACGCTCGATGCCGAGGTGGCAAAGTACCGGAAGAGGCCGATAGCGGATGAATACCTCTACCTGATCCTCGACGCGGTAACGATGAAGGTGAAGGAAGCGCCGCATGCAAAGAAGGTCATGGTGCTCTGCGCATACGGCATCACAACCTACGGCAAGCGGTGTCTCATCGCATTCGAGCAGGCCAGGGCGGAGAGCGAGGCATGCTGCGAGGCCTTCCTTGAGAGTCTGTGGAAGCGCGGACTCCTGGGCCAGAACCTGGAGCTGATAGTGACCGACGGCAGTCCGGGGCTGATCCGAGCGGTAGAGTTGGTATACCCAGGCGTAAGTCGGCAGAGATGCTGGGCGCATAAGGGTAGGAACGTCGCAAACAAGGTTCACAGGAGAAACCAGGAAGAGTGCCTTGCGGGCATGAAGCGGATCTACAACCAGCCGTGCCGCCGGGAAGCGATTCGAGCATACCGTGAGTGGGCGGCAAGGTGGCGGGAGGAAGAGCCGGGAGCGGTCGAGTGCCTGGCAAAGGACCTTGAGGAGTTGCTTACCTTCTACCAGATGCCCGAGCATCATTGGAAGAAGATCAGGACCACGAATCTGATCGAGCGATTATTCAGAGAGGTCCGGCGCAGGACCCGGCCGATGAGTTGCTTTGCCAACAAGGCCAGTTGCGATCGGGTCATCTTCGCCGTATTCGATTCGTTCAACAAGCGTTGGGAGCTGAAACCAATTCGCCATTTTACACAGAAGGGTTGACACTACCGATCGGGATATGCGAGATAGGCCGATTCTCAGTATTCTCAGGAGTGTGACACCGGTCGCCGCGACCGAGACCGTCGGGAGAGCCGCCGAGGCCATGAGGG
>CAZTFD010000297.1:0-1302 GCA_964612225.1 uncultured Thermoplasmata archaeon
TCTCTCGAGAAGCTCCCTCAGAGCATAGTCGTGATTCCTGAACTCGGTTATCCAACGGTACAGGTCTGGAGGATGTCCCAGGAATACGGACGCCGCGCATATGTTCTCTGACATGGTCCTGAGCTCCTGGAGCCCGTAGTACACCTGCTGAAAGTATCCCTTCATCTGCGGGGCGACCAGCATGGAGAAAACATCGGACTTGGAGTAGATGTGGTCAAGTGAGACGATGTACGAGTCCAGCATCCGCGAGGTAAGGTCGGTCATGAACATGTCGAGATGGCGCTTCCCCATGAGGTCATTGAGTGCGGCGACCTCGGACTTGATGCGTTCCATGAGCTGAGTGTGGACTTGTAGAGTCCCTTCCTGGAGCAGGTTCCCGAATAGCCCTCGGAATATCACGAGCTCACCGATGAGGTCATACAGGATGATCATGTCGAGACCGAAC
The DNA here is from genome assembly GCA_964612225.1 of uncultured Thermoplasmata archaeon. GTDB lineage: Archaea > Thermoplasmatota > Thermoplasmata > UBA10834 > UBA10834 > COMBO-56-21. The sequence continues at coordinate 446 of CAZTFD010000297.1, forward strand.
GTGTTGTCGTCGGCATCCAAGCGGGTTCGGAGCGATTTGGAGAGGGTGTCCTGTCCCTCGACCATCAAGGTCTCGACATACTCCCTGGCCTTGCGGGACACCTCGAACGCGGCGATCGGAGCTTCCGGGCCGATCAACAGGAACGAGGTGTCGAAGATCTTCTTCGGTGGGGCGTCCTCCCAGGGAAGCCCAAAGAATCTCAGTTCATAGGCGCATCTTCTGCCGAAGATGCGCAACTTGTCTGCCGGACCTGAACGGATCCTCCTTGTCCAGTCTGCGAATGTGATCGGACTCCACCCGAAGGGAGGGCCGATGTGAACGGGATTCTCGATGGCGCTGATGCATCCCTTGCCCCCGAAGGCCAAAGGGTCGACGCTGATCATCGCCTGGCCCGCGGTCGGGGACCTCACCTGGGCGCCCAGTTGATCATGCCGTCTCCAGAAGCTACCGAGAGCGCCGTTGCTGCGAACGATTTCGCGAAGGAACTCCCTGGTATCGGTCTTCTTCTCCGTCTCCAAATCCAAAGGCGATCTTTCCCCCAGCTTCGGTACGCGAACTGGGATTGGCGAACATCCGCATAAAGGCTTCATTGCTCATATGAGACTAGAATGGGGAGCGGCACCGCTTGTGAGATTGCATATGATGAGGCGATCGTGGCTTCGACCCTTCTCCCAGAACGAATCTTGATGCTCAAACGGACGGTTGAAGATTAGAGACGGTTCGATGGTTTCCATCTCTCCCTCCCTCTTCTACTAGTTTGCTTCCCCTTCCGCAAAGTAAATCTCGAAACCTTCATCACTCCCGCACGTTCTCCTCCTTTCTTCTGCACGCAAACACAAATTCGAAATCTAGTTCGC
>CAZTFD010000297.1:1312-1534 GCA_964612225.1 uncultured Thermoplasmata archaeon
ACTCATCAGGCAGATGGCGGTTTCCAATCCCCAATGGAAAGGAGAGAATCTCCATGAGAGCGTTGGCAAGATCTATCAGAGGGATGCGACGGAGGAGATCGCGAAATACCTCCCGGACCGGCAGATCGTTCTGATCACGGGTCCGCGGAGGTCGGGCAAGACCACGGCCATGTTCCAGGCGATTCAGAGGCAGCTTGAGAGAGGCATCAATCCAAGGAACAT
>CAZTFD010000298.1:0-240 GCA_964612225.1 uncultured Thermoplasmata archaeon
CTTACCCTGAATGGCAACTCGGTCCTTCATCTTCGAGAATGGTTCCGGCCATGGGACCGTGTGAACGCTAGGAGAACCCTCACGGTCCCTGAAGTATTGCTGGTAGAACTCTTCTGAGAGGTTGGGCACTATCGGCGCGACCACCTTGATCAAACCCAGTCCGATTGACCACATGGTGTACCAGGCAGCCTCGTCCTTCGAATCCAGGCGCTTGCCCTCCCTAGCAAGGTAGTCAGATGA
>CAZTFD010000298.1:344-632 GCA_964612225.1 uncultured Thermoplasmata archaeon
CCGGCCATATTCGCAAACGAACCCAGCAGCGTGCTGTCAGAGTCTCTCAGGACAAGGAGCTCCTTGATAGGCTTCACCTTGACCCTCTTTGTGACGTATTCCTCGAGACTCCAAAGCTGCTTCCATAGTCGCGTCTCCTGCCGTCGGAGGTCAAGGAGCGACCTGGCATCACTGTATTCCCTAGATTCCATAGCCGTGGCGACGTTCCTGATCGAGTCTTGGATTGCATCAACCTGCACGCCGCTCCGACCGAGCGTCGGGGTGAGCTTAAGGACATCCTGGATGTAG
>CAZTFD010000298.1:697-1532 GCA_964612225.1 uncultured Thermoplasmata archaeon
GCCTGGTCGAACCTACCCTCCTTGAAGGTGTCAATCGAGTCCACAACGAGCTCCTCGACATCCTGGGAGAAGACCTCCTGCTTCTTGCTCTGGGCGGACAGGCTCTCCACCTGGCGGTAGTACGAAAGGAAGTTGACGCTGTTGTAACCCCGCTCCTCGAGTATCGCCGCTGCGGAGTTGGCGATGACGGTGTTCTTGCTGAACATGCACTCGACGAGCGTGAGCTCGCCGATCTCCGACTGGGTTAGGCGGGCGATGCTGTTCCTGACCTGCTTCCTGACCTTCGGGACCTCGTCGTCGTAGTGCTTCACGAGGACAGGGATGATGGCCATCGGGTTCTTGGCGCCGTACTCCTCGATCCTGTCGAGCATTCTGCGCCTTCTGCCCGGCATCATGGAGGAAAGGTCGGAAACGAGGTGTCTGTCGATCCTGAGGCTCTCGATATCCTTGGACATCTCCACGTCCGCATCGCTGATATAGATGCCTCTGGCCACAAAACGCACCTGATACTAATAGCATCAGTCTGGTGATACATTAATCTTTTCTGGATGTTCACCGCATCCACATGCCTTCCACTCGGCTAAGGGCAGTTCTCTGGGTCATGTTGTAGGAGGAATCGCAATTCATTCTGAATAGGAGAAGTGAAAGGATCCGCCGACGCAGGGTTGCGCGGGCGGACGATTGTTGGTTTGTCTATTGCGGTCCTTACTTGCTTCCCTTGCTTCCCCAGCGGCCGACCAGGATGATCAGGACGACCATGAACACAGTCAGTATGATCGCTGTGACCACGTACACCAGCCAATCTCCCAGGACGAAGGTATCTAATGCGGGGTCT
>CAZTFD010000299.1:0-1518 GCA_964612225.1 uncultured Thermoplasmata archaeon
CATAACCGTCAAGCGGAACAATGCCGTGCTCGCCGAGGAAGCCGAGGTCGCCGAAACCATCACCCGGTTCGGCCGACCCTGCTCGAGCGACAGGTCGAACATCCGTCCCTTGCCCTTGCCCTCGATCGTCCTGAAGGTGATGCTGTCCTCTGGTGTGAACGCTCCGTCCCCATGGACATCCTTGATGACAAGATCGTACCAGGTCCAGTTGGCGGCATCGTCCAAGGAGGTGCCCCCGATGCCCGCCTCTACGGTCGCGCTTGAATTCATGTCCAGTTGCTGTTGTTCCGAATCATTTGCGACATAACCTCCCCAGTATCCTTTCCCAATCGGCCCGTCCTCGCCCCATATGAATCGCAGGTGGTTGTATTCGAAATACGATCCGTTTACGATCAAGACGTGACTATTGTCCATGGTCCAGGTCACTCCATCAGCCGTGAGGGTGAGAGGCGTCTCCTCATCGGGGTAAGGAGGGGCGAACAGGTTCCAGACATTGAGCTCGTCGGACAGGATGACAATCAATAACAGAATCAAAACAACGGACAGACATAAGATGATCTGCATCGCTCTCTTCGGCTTCGATCCCAGGTAAGAAACGACTCCCTCGAGCATTCCGACACCATCCCTCTGGAAATCTCTCCCGGTATATTTCTCTTTGTGGGTGGGGCCAGAACGAATCTCGAGTCCTATGGCAGCTTCTCGGCGCTCCCAACAAAGTCCATCTTAGGAATGCTTGAGTACGAATCGATATCCCCAATCGTCGCCCTGAATCGGGGCTGAGCACAAAGGATGGGATTTGAATCTTGTTAGCGGCCAATATCAGTGGGCGTCAGTAGCTCGGCTACTCTTAAGTATCGAATCGTAGAATTGAGCAATCAGTCTCTCCCTACGAACCGAGGTGCATGTCGCGTGTCGACCCCTGTACCCGAGCAAAAGGTGAAACTGCAAATGAAGAGAAACATCGCAAGATTGCTCACCATTCTGGTCATAGCCATGATGTCGTTTGTGACCGTATCCGCACTTGCAAGCATGGATGCCTCCGCCGCGGGCGTCTCCGGGACTTGGGTCTCCAAGATCACGGACAAGGGGTACACTCAGACATACAGAGGTCCTACCGGAAGCATGATCACCGAATCCTTCGACGTCAAGCTGGTCCTGTCCGGGTCGGGCACGAGCATCAGCGGCACGTTGACGGCCTGGGAGAACGGTGCCAAGTCATACCCTGTCGATGGGATCTTCGACGGCACGACATTCCTGATGACAGCATATTATGGCTGGGACGGCGTGAGCATGCTCACGCCCGTATACACGCTCACGGTGAGCGGCAATGAGATGCACGGCAGCGGCTCCTACTTGAACGTCGGTGTCCTCATTCAGGGCGCCTTCGACCTCAAGAAGGAGAGTGCTTTCGGTGGGCTCGAGGTCGCAGGCGGCATGGCACCGACTGTTTCCGCTGTAGTCATAATCATATCCATAGTGGCGATCGTGATCGCCTCAACGCCTGTCAAGATCCCTCCC